>DATAYF010000616.1:0-4345 GCA_036272735.1 Ktedonobacteraceae bacterium | reverse complement strand
CGAGCGGAGCGTGATCGAAGCTGTGTGTCTTGATCAAGCGATTGCTCAGTATGAGCTGCTGCCCGATGAAACCATGTTGCTGATCGCTCAACTGCCCCCACTTCGACGGCAGATAAGACGCAGGTTGTGCGCCCGGCACATGCGCAGCGGGATACCAGGCCCAGACGACAAGCTCCCGTTTTGTTCCTGCGTGCGGCGCGAGCGGATCGACGCGTGACTGGTCGGTCCAATCGTATTCCATTCTGCCAACGGCATAGGGGCCGGTTGGCGCAGGTAGCACAAGCGTTTGATGGACGCGAATCTCGATGTAGGCAACACCAGAAATGATGATGACAACGATAACGAGCAGCAGGATCAGGAAAATCCGCGCCAATCTCTTCAGCCAGCGATGTGAAGATAAACGCAAAGGCATACAATTCCTCCCCGATATTTTTATGCTTGACCTTTCAGAGCATGGGATGCTTATTCTTTTACGTCGCGTTTCCACGTCAGTACCAAAGCGAGCACAAAGAAAACGAGCGAGTAGGCGCCGATTACCCATAGCGCATGCGAACCGCTCACGGGAACCAGCGGCTCGGCTCCAAAGGCTTCGAATCCGCTGTATGCACTGTGAGGGAGAAGCATGTCGGGCAGGCGGTTGAGCAATGGTCCGAGCAAGTAAGCTGTGATGTGGCGCCAGAAATCACGCTGGGTAATCTGTGCGATCACGTTCATGAAAGGCGCTCCAATATTGTCGAGGGGAAACCAGATGAGCGAGGCGCTGAGACCAAAGGTGAGTGATCGTCCGAGCGTATTCATGGCCGTGGCAAGCAGGATTGTTGCTCCCATACTGATGATGACGGTCAATAGGTCGATCCCGCTATTTGACCAGAAGGCGGGAGTGAGCGCGCTCAGCGCGCTCAGGTTTCCGTCCAGGGCGAGCATCTGTACACAGGTGAGCAGCGCGGTCAACGAGGTAAACATCACCAGGAGGAAAGCCGCGACCAGGGCTAACATCGCGAGCTTGGCGAGCAGCAGTTGCACACGGCCTGCCCCCCGTGCCAGCAGGATGCGAATCGTGCCGTACTGGTACTCGCGCCCGATAGTGAACGAGGTCAGGATCAGCAGGAAGATACCGCCAAGGATGCGGAAGATGACCAGATTGCTTTCTAGCGCATAATAGAGGAAATGCAGTGGTGTGTGTTGCAGGTCCGTTTTTATTCCTGGCTGGCTTGCTCCAAGCAGGAAACCGGCGAGGAAGCCCAGGGTCAGGATGACGAGCATCAGCCAGAAGAGACGTGCGACCTTCAGAAACTCCCCGCCCATGATGCTCAGAAATCGGGCATGCATAGCAGGCTGGGTGGCAGGTGGAGAGACAGTTCCCGGCGTGGTGGCGACGATGTGTGTGCTCATTATTTTTTATCTCCTTCGTGAGCATTGATAATAGAGAAAAAAATGTCCTCAAGGTTCTGAGTTGCGGGTGCGAGACTTTCAGGTGGAAAGCCGGCCTGGGCCAGAAAGGCGTAGAGGTCGCGACTGCTTTCGTGGGGCGCGAAGGTGAGCAGCCGCCCGGCGTTATCCAGGTGCGCTTGCTGGCCCCACGGCTGTTGTTGCAGCAGGGCCAGCGCTTCCTGGGGGCGTTCAATCTGGACCGCGTATTCTCCCCGTCCACGTGTCAGCTCCTCGATGGTTTTGTCTGCAACGAGCTTACCGGCGTTGAGAAAGACGACGCGTGAGCAAATCTGCTGGACCTCACCGAGCAGATGACTGGAAAGGAAGACGGTCTTGCCTGTGTCCGCGAGCCGGTGCAGCAGATCGCGCATCTCCACGATGCCTGCGGGATCGAGTCCGTTGGCGGGCTCGTCGAGAATGAGCAGGTCAGGATCGTTGAGCAGAGCCATCCCCACGCCCAGGCGCTGCTTCATGCCCAGGGAATAGGTGCGCACACGATCCTTCTGGCGAGCTTGCAGCCCAACCTGCTCCAGCACAGCCTCGATACGCTGGCGCGATACCCCACCAAGGATTGTACCCACAGCCCGCAGATTCTCGCGACCCGTCAAATGCAGATAGAGCGCCGGCGACTCCACCAGCGCGCCGATACGAGGGAGAAGAGTAGCACGCTCGGTGGTGAGATCGCGCCCGAACATTTCAATGCGACCGGCAGTGGGCGCGATCAGACCCAGAATCATGCGAATCGAGGTGGTCTTGCCCGCGCCATTGGGGCCAAGGAAGCCCACGATCTCGCCATACCGAACCTCCAGGTTGAGTTGATTGACGGCGATACGTGCGCCATAATGCTTGGTTAAGTCAAAGGTACGCAAAACGGATGCCCCACTAGCCTGAAGGGACGGCGTGGTCGTTGCGTCTGTCGAGGCATGATGTGCCTGCATACTCATGTTCTCCTTTGCATCACTTACATACACGTTTTAGACATGACGAGCTGTCGACAGGACGTCAGTGATCATTGATTGAGATCGCGGCAGAGCTGCGATCGATCCTCTGTCCTGGCGTGGTTTGTGCAAGCGATAAGCCACTATTCATTGAATACATTGATGGTTTTCGTTTATCGTGCAACGTGGTCCAGGGTCGAATGGGCCGAGAGACCGCGCAGAAGCGAGAGAGTAGAAAGCGCCGTCGCAATGATCATTGCGGCGATGATGCCGAGCCATGTGCCAATAGTACTCGTTCCCACAATACCATCATTGCCTGCGAAGATCTGCGGTGCGCCGTAGCGCAGGCCAAGTCCCCAGGTGATAATTGCTGCTGATATCAACGCCATAGAGAGAGTCGTTAGCGTGGATGGAAGCACAGCAAAGCGCAAGAACTTCTCAGGAATCTCGCTGCGCACGACCGCAAGGCACACCGCACCCGCGCTGATGATAGCCACTGCGATAAGCGTCCCGAAAAGGATGCCTCGATCAAGAAAGAGAAGCCAGACTGGTTGGGTGCCTGGATGATCAATCGCTTTCATGAGCAAAATAGTGCCCAGAAAAATCGCGAAGGCCAGCAGGGGAACTGCCAGGAGAAATAAGGGACCATATCGTTTTTGTGCAAGTGCGAACCTTATGACCGCGAAAGCAATGGGCACACCACCAGCCAGCACAGCCAATAGTGCAACGACCGCGCCAATGATCACAAGATGAAATGAGAGGCCTACGAGGCCGTGCGCCTGGATGGCTCCTTGCAAAATCGTGGATTCGGTCAACTTTTGAAAGCCCATCCCAGCCAGGATAACGCCGATATAGGCGCAGAACATGATTAACAGTGAGCTACGAAGGGTGGAGAGCATCTGCCTCGTCCTTTCAGGCAATGGCATGCCTGTTGTTCCAAGGCCTGGATGGAGTTGAGCATCAAAAGCGCCGCGAATGAGATCAATTCCTTCAAACAAAGAAAAGGGATGGGATGCCAGCACCACGAGGAACTCTTCTTCATAGCGAGTGCGCCAGGCACGCGGGTAGAGGCGAAGCAGCAGCTTTTGGATGTTCATAGCGTTGCCAACCTCCGCAAGCCGAGCGTCGCAAATGTCTCCATGCTGGTGAGTTGTTCGTGCAGAAAGGCCCTTCCAGCAGGGGTTAAGCGATACGGGCGTCGTCCGCGTTCCTCTGAGGGAAGCGCCTCAATCAAGCCATGTTCCTCCAGCCGTGCGATGGCTCCATACAAAGTTCCCGTTCCCAGTCGAACACGAGCGAGGGACTCGATATCCTCCATGATGGCGTAACCATGCTTTGTCCCGCCGGCCAGGCTAGACAAAATCAGAATGGACGGATCAGAAAACCGCCCGAGGTTGGGCATGCCCATGCAGCATTTCTCCTCATTATATAGTACGTCTCACGACATGCCGTTTTCTGACATGTCATGAGACGTACTATAAAGGAAGTGCATGGATATGTCAATATCCCCGAGTGCACGGGAGGAGATCCTTGGGTGCAGGCAAGGTGAGCCGCAAGTGTAGGGGCAACTATGCTTTATTGCTTCTCCAAGAACGCTTCCTAAAAGGATGCTTCTATGAAATACAGCTTCTCTGGCAATTGAGCTTGCTGCAAAATACCACACTGCAGCAGTGTGGTCTTTGCACTGCAGCGTCTGGGTTTGCACTGCAGCAGCCAGAAAAATGCGGAGCAAGCGGACTGAGGAAAGGTTGCTGCAAAATACCACCACACGATAGCCTGAAGAAGACAGAACCAATCAACAAGAAAAATCAAAGGAGGGAATCTCATGATCATTCATTGCTGATTGGTTGCCCTCAATTGCACGCTCTATAAGGCTCTTTAGGGCCGCCGACAAAATTTACAACGTTAGCGGCCCGTGCAGCTTATCGGCAATGGAAGCCTACCAGAGAACGAGCCTAACATCAACACCTTATCAG
>DATAYF010000615.1:0-16595 GCA_036272735.1 Ktedonobacteraceae bacterium | reverse complement strand
TGGTTTGCCCGGGTTAGGCACTTCGCTCGTTGTTTGCTCTGCCGCGAGCGCGCAGGCTGGCCCGCTCAATTTTCATGGTGGCCTCATCAAGGAAGGTCCAAAAGAAGGCGGCCTGATCAGTCGGCTGCGCTTGTGCTTCGAGCAGACGCTGCTCGCTCACAACCCATGATGCCCCCTGTTCCATGCGCAGGCAGAGCACGCCCAGGACCTGGTTCCCCGTTTTGAGGGGGATGAGCTGGAAGAGTGTGTTCTTCTGTCCTGGAGCGGCGGAAACAGCATGAGCAACTGATGCAGCCTGGCCCACCTCTCTCATTTTTCCCTGAACCAGCACCTCTTGCGCTGCCCCCATCTCCTCAGGCGTCAGGGTGAAGTGCTCGATACGGATCGGGGCATCTGCCTGCATGGTGAGTGTTCCGTTTTCGTCAGGGAGCAGTAGTGCGCATTCACGCACCCCCCAGGGGGAAAAGATTCTGACGAGAGCCAACGCGATACTATTCAGTTGCTCGTCCAGGCCATCTGTGCTATTGATGACCCGTCCCGCTTCATAGAGAATGCGTGCCTCCCACTCTCGTCGTCTGGCCTGCTCGACACTTTTCCGAGCCACCGCGGCGAGTTGGCTCGTGATCAGGGCTGTCGCAAGAAAGACAAACAGCGCGATCCATTCCTCCCAGCGCGAGATGGTCAAGCCATATAAAGGAGGAACGAGGAAAAAGTCAAAGGAGAAAAAGGCCACCACAGCGGCCAGGAGCGCCGCATAGCGACCACGTGTGATTGCCAGGGCCAGGATCAGCAGCAGGTAGACAATCGAAATGTTGGGGATGGTTGGATAGAGATGAAAGGCGTAAATGATCCCGGTGATGACCAATGCTCCCACTACTGCCATGAGGCTCTCAAGAAGATACTGTTGCCAGGACTTCGCTGTACGCACTGGGAGTTGTGGAATCTGTTCAATTGCACGCATAAAAACTCCTTAGAAACCTTTCACGCGACGCGACCCCCCAAATTGTGACTGATCCGATCAGTGGGACAAGCGGAAGGCCCAGTAAGCGAGCGTGTTATGGTCGTGCCTACGTGAGGGTGGTCCTCTAACTCATAGAGTAGCACGTGCGCGGTGCTTCCATCAACGATATGCACGCGGGGCACGTCGGATAGGGCATCCAGACATGCCGTGATTTTCGGGATCATCCCTCCGTAAATGACGCCTTTCTCGATCAAGGTCTGGGCCTGTGCCTCAGTGAGCTCTGCAAGGTGGAGGCCATCAGCCAGGTGAATGCCGTTCACGTCGCTCAAGAAGATGAGCCGGTCGGCTTTGAGGGTACCAGCCAGTCGCGATGCGACCAGGTCGGCATTGATGTTGAGGCACGTGCCATCCGGCCCCAGGCCAAGTGGAGCGATGATCGGGAGATAGCCGAGGTCAATCATATGCAGCACCAGACTGGCGTCGATCGAGTCGATCTCACCGACCATGCCGAGACGCTCGTTGGCGATATGCGCCTTCACCATGTTTCCATCTGTGCCACAGAGGCCCACTACATCCCCGCCCATCTCCGATGCCAGCGTCACCAGTTCCTGATTGATGTGCCCACACAGGACCATACGCACCACGTCCAACGTCTGCGTGTCGGTGACACGCAATCCCTGCTCAAAGCGCGTCGGGATATTCAACTTCTGTAGCCACGTTGTGATCGATGGTCCTCCTCCGTGGACGAGGACGACCCTGACCCCTAGATCATGCAGCCAGATGAGATCTTGCAGCACTGCTCGCTGATGAGCCAGGGTGCTGCCCCCTAACTTCGCCACAAACGTTTTGTGCTTGAGTGAAGCGACGAAATGCTGTATATTTTGTACCTCTTCGAGAAGAGGAGGATGGTTCGTGGATGGGTCATCCTCCGCTCCGTGTGAGACGACTTGAGTCATAGGTGGTAGAATTCCTCTCTAAATTTGATTTTAAGAACCATGCCAGACGAGATTTGATGAGCCTGTGTTCTCGTAGAATCAGCAGGTCAGAGCCTGGTACACCAGGCATACACGCATATGCCGCATCAGCCGCTCATCAGCCGCTCATCATACGCACGTGCTCGATCACCGGCCCGAGTGCCACAGCAGGGAAGTAGGTCAGAGCTACCACGATCAACGCTGTCCCGATGATCACCGACGCGAAGAGCAGCGAGTCCGTCTTGAGCTTACCCTGCGTCATCGGGCGGCTTTTCTGCCGCGCGAACAGACCAGCCAGGGCCAGCGCGGGAATAGCCAGTCCGAAGCGACCCAGCAGCATAGCGACGGCGGTTGTCCCATTGTAGAAGAGCGAGTTGGCCGAAAGACCGGCAAAGCTCTGCCCGTTGTTGGCGAACGACGACGTGTAGGCGTAGAGGATCTCGGTCAGGCCATGTGGGCCGCTATTGGTCGTCAGTGCTGCGAGACCCGGGCCAATGACGACGGCCACCGCAGTCAGCGCAAGGAGCGCGACGGGACCCACCAGCGTGTAGATGGCGAGCAGTTTCATTTCCGAGGGCTCGATGCGTTTGCCCAGGTATTCGGGTGTGCGCCCGATCATAAGGCCGGTAAGAAACAGGCCCAGCAGTGCCACCATCAGGATGCTGTAGATGCCGGTCCCCAGGCCGCCAAAGACCATTTCCCCCAGCAACATGTTCGTCAGCGGAACCGCCCCACCCAATGGAGTATAGCTATCGTGCGCCGAATTGGTGGAGCCGGTGGCACCGTTCGAGGTCGTCACCGCCGTGAGGATCGAGCCATTGATGCCAAAGCGCACCTCCTTGCCCTCCATGTTCGGTTGGGGCGCTCCGATAGCGGAGACGAGTGCTGGATTGCCACCCTGCTCTGCCCACGTCCCCAACCCTAAAGCGACCACGAACAGGAAGACCATCACCCAGAACAGCAGCCACCCCTGGCGAGGCCTGCCGACCATGCGCCCGAAGGTGTTGGTCAGGGCGGCGGGAATGACGGCAATCGAGAGCATCTCGATCACATTGGAGAGCCAGGTGGGATTCTCGTAGGGGTGCGCGCCATTGACGCCGAAGAATCCGCCGCCATTGGTGCCCAGATTCTTGATGCTCTCCAGGGCGGCCACCGGCCCTTGCGCGATTATCTGGACTCCTCCTCCAAGCGTATGCACGACGGTGTACGGGTTGAAGTTCATGGGCACGCCCTGCCAGACCAGGACCAGGCTGACCAGCACGGAGGCTGGCAGGAGTACCCACAAAAGGCCGCGCACCAGGTCCACCCAGAAGTTGCCCAGCGTCTCGCTGTGCTGGCGAGCGAAGCTGCGCATAAAGGCGATGCCGACGGCCAGCCCGGCAGCTCCCGCCAGGAAATTCTGGACCACGAAGCCGACGAGCTGGCTCGCGTAGCTCATGGTCGTCTCACCGGCGTAGGCCTGCCAGGTGGTGGTCGTGGAGAAACTGATGGCGGTATTCATGGCCAGATCTGGCGTCATTGGTGTGACGAGGTGAGCGGGATCGTAAAACGGCAAGAACGCCTGCAGGCGCAGGATCGCGTACAGCACCAGCGTTCCAGCCAGAGTGAAGATCACAAAGGCCAGCGCGTACTGCTTGCTGGTCATCTCCTGCTGCGCGTCAATGCGACTGAGCGCGTAGATGAAACGCTCGACGGGACGCAGAGCCGGGTCAAGGAAGGTCTTCTCTCCAGCGAAGACGCGCGCCATATAGCCGCCAAGCGGTTTGACCAGCACGAGGACGATAAGCAGGAAGCCCACGTAGAGCGCCACACTAGAGGGAATCATACGAAACAACTCCTTTTCACCATCCTCCCTCTTCCTCTCCGCTGCGCGGGACGAGATGAATATCAATGCCAGTACTCAGCCGCAGGAGGCGATTGATGATCGAACCACGAAGGATTTCTTCCCAGCGGCTGCGCGCTGGCTGACCCAGGACGATCTGGGTGACCTGATGCTCGCGGGCAAGCTGGACCAGCGTTCGTGCAACGTCAGGGCTGCTGGTGCGGATCACCCGGGCACCCAGATCTTCAGCAAGCACCACATGTTCTTTCAGGCGGTGCTGCGCTGCTTCCTGGTACTTCTTCGCCTCACTACCGTATTTGAGCAGCCTGATCAATTTGCTGACCCGGGCGAGATACCCCTCCGGTTGGATACACACCGCGATCAGGTCAGCATGGAGCCCGTGTGACAGCCGCCAGGCATCGCGGATGACCTGGCGCGTGTGGGGCCGGGCGTCGAAGCCGACCAGCACCCGCTCACTGGCTGGCCAGACCTCTTTGATGCGGTGCTCGGTCATGTACTGCTCGAGCTGGGATTCGGTTTTCTCGGCGACGCGCCGCAGCGCCAGTTCGCGCAACGCCGTGAGATTCCCTTCGCGGAAGAAGTGGTTGAGCGAAGGCTCGATGCGCTCTGGCGGATAGATATTGCCGTGCTTCATGCGCTGGCGCAGCGCATACGGTGAGATATCGATCAGCTCCACTTCCTCGGCCTGGTCCAGAATCCAATCCGGTAAAGTTTCGCGCACGCGCACGCCCGTGATGCTCGCCACCAGGTCGTTGAGGCTTTCAAGATGCTGGATATTGAGCGTGGTGACCACGTCGATGCCTGCGTCGAGGATCTCCAGGACGTCCTGATAGCGTTTAGGGTGCTTGGAACCAGGGACGTTAGTATGCGCCAGTTCATCGATCAGCGCCACGCGGGGGTGACGGGCGATGATGGCTTCGGTATCCATCTCTTCGAGCAGCACGCCCCGGTACTCGATTTTCTTGCGCTCGATGACCTCCAGATCTCCAAGTTGAGCCGCTGTCTGTGGGCGTTTATGCGTCTCGACATAGCCCACCACAACATCGGTGCCCCGGCTCTCGCGGCGATGTCCCTCGCCCAGCATAGCATACGTCTTGCCCGATCCGGCAGCCGAGCCCAGGTAGACGCGCAGACGACCACCTCTATGCGGGTCCCGCTCGGGAGCAGGAACCAGGCTGTCCTCGTCCTCCTCCCGATCACTGCTGGAAGATATGGTGTGGGGAGGAGCCGCTGTCAGATCGTGATCACGCCGGCTGTAGCGACGCAGCAGTTCCTCCGGGTCGGGGCGTCCCTCCTCCCGTTCGCGTTGTTCTTCGTCAGGTGGTTGCTCTTTCATGGTCTCGCTACTTCTGCTTCCGCACTTCAAGGATGCCGCGCATCGGGCTTACGCTCAGGAGCGTGGAACGCTCATATTTTTGTGCACCTGGTACCTGGCACCTGGCACCCCCCGCCTGGCACCCGGCGCCAGGCGCCAGGTACCAGGTTGACATCAAACACATTGCTGGCGTTCGCTGTCAACACGAAGCAGGGTGCGCTGCGCAGGCATCGAGCGCCAGGTTCAGATCGAACACGTTGATATACGGCTCGCCGAAAATTCCCAGGAACCGCCCTGTCTCTTTCTGCGTGACCAGCTTCGTGACGACGCCCTGGGAGAGCCCGCGCTCGCTGGCGATGCGAGGCACCTGGTAGAGCGCGCCAGCAATCGAGATGTCAGGGTCTATCCCCGAAGCTGATGCGGTGACCAGGTCCACCGGCACTGGTCCGGCAGGTGCGTTTGGATTCTCTTTCTTCAACTCGGCCACCCGCTGCTGCACGGTCTTCACCAGCGTTGCGCTGGTTGGCCCCAGGTTCGAGGCTGACGAGTTGTCGGCGGCATAGGGTGCGGGCTTGCCGGTTGTTGCCGAGAGAGTCGCGGAAGGCCGTCCGTGGAAGTACTGCGGCGTGGTCCAGTACTCTCCGATCAGCTCGGAGCCGATCACCTGCCCATTGGATGCCTTCACCAGGCTGCCGTTGGCCTGGGAAGGGAAGAGCAGCTGGGCCAGACCCGTCACGATGCCTGGATAGATGACGCCGACGAGGAGTGTGAGGAGCAGGGTCAGCACCACCGCCGGGCGAATGTATCTGAGCAAAAATGTTTTCATTCCATGTTTCCTTTTCCCACCAGGGAGCGTCACGCATCAAGTGGTGACGCTCCCCCTTGCTTTCTTTGTTCTGCGTGCCTTACAAGGTCAGGTGCAGCACCTGCAAGATCAGATCGATGACTTTAATACCAACGAACGGGGCGATAATGCCCCCAAGGCCGTAGATCAAGAGGTTGCGGCGCAGCAGCGGACCCGCCCCAATCGGGCGAAACTTGATGCCGCGCAAGGCCAATGGAACCAGCGCGATGATGATCAGCGCGTTAAAGATCACGGCGGAGAGCACGGCGCTGTGTGGCGTCGCCAGCCCCATGATATTGAGCGCGTTCAACTGCGGATACGTCACGGCGAAGGCCGCCGGGATGATCGCGAAGTACTTGGCTACATCATTGGCGATACTGAAGGTCGTGAGCGCGCCGCGTGTGATCAAGAGCTGCTTGCCCACCTCTACCACCTCGATCAGCTTGGTAGGATTAGAATCGAGATCGACCATGTTGGCCGCTTCTTTCGCGGCCTGCGTGCCCGTGTTCATCGCCACACCGACATCGGCCTGCGCCAGCGCAGGGGCGTCGTTGGTGCCGTCGCCCGTCATCGCCACCATGCGCCCGCCCGTCTGCTGTTCACGGATCAGCTTCATCTTGGTCTCAGGGGTGGCCTGCGCCAGAAAGTCGTCCACGCCCGCCTCTTTGGCGATGGCTGCGGCGGTCAGCGGGTTGTCGCCAGTGATCATGATGGTGCGGATGCCCATGCTCCGCATCTGATCGAAACGCTCGCGCATGCCGCCTTTAACAATGTCCTTGAGTTCGATCACTCCCAGGACGCGCGCGTGTTCATCTGCCCCGTTCCCACTCGCTTGTACCTCCGCCACAACCAGGGGCGTGCTGCCCACACTGGCGATGCCGTTCACGAGCGATTTCAACTCGGAGCTATCTGATCCACCATGTTCCGCCACATAGGCGGCGACCGATTCGCCCGCCCCTTTCCGGATGGAATGCACTCCTGCCTGCCCGGCTCCAGCGTGCGCCCCATTCAGATCAACACCGCTCATGCGGGTGGTGGCAGAGAAGGGGATAAAGGTCGCATCTGGATCACCTTCATTGATCAACCCGTAGTGCTCACGCGCCAGGGCTACGATGGAGCGGCCCTCGGGGGTCTCGTCCGAGAGGCTGGAGAGCATGGCCGCCTGGGCCAGGTCCCGCTCCTCCACGCCAGAGATCGGAACGAAGCGTGTCGCCTGCCGGTTGCCCAGCGTGATGGTGCCGGTCTTGTCCAGCAGCAGCACATCGACGTCCCCGGCAGCCTCCACCGCGCGCCCGCTCATGGCCAGCACATTGCGCTGCACCATGCGGTCCATGCCCGCGATGCCGATGGCCGAGAGCAGCCCGCCGATGGTCGTGGGGATCAGGCACACCAGGAGAGCAATCAGCGTGGTGACCGAGACCGCCTGGCCAGAGTAGATGGCGAACGGCTCCAGCGAAATCACCACCAGCAGGAAGATGATGGTCAGGCTGGCGATCAGGATATTCAGCGCGATCTCGTTGGGCGTCTTCTGGCGCTTGGCCCCCTCCACCAGGGCGATCATGCGGTCCAGGAAGGTCTCGCCGGGGTTGGCGCTGATACGCACCACGACCCAGTCCGAGAGCACATGCGTGCCGCCCGTCACGGCGGATCTATCACCCCCGCTCTCGCGAATGACTGGTGCCGACTCGCCGGTAATAGCCGACTCGTCTACCGAGGCCACTCCCTCCATTACCTCACCATCACCGGGAATGATGTCTCCGGCTTCGACCAGTACCAGGTCGCCTTTGCGCAGTTCCGGCGCGGCAACTTCCTGCGTCGCGCTATGCCGATCTGAGCCAGAGAGCCGTTTCGCCATCGTGCTCGTGCGCGCCTGACGCAAGGTATCAGCCTGCGCCTTGCCGCGTCCCTCGGCCATCGCCTCAGCGAAGTTGGCGAATACGACGGTGAACCACAGCCAGATGGCCACCGCCAGCACGAACAAGATCTCATAGGTGAGCTGGGTGCGGGGAAGTTGCGCCGTCGGCTGCGCAAAGAGCAGGCGCACGAACTCGATGGTGGCGACGACACTGCCCACCTCCACTACGAACATCACCGGGTTCTTGACTTGCACACGCGGGTCCAGTTTCTTGAAAGACTCCGGGATAGCGCGCCGGATGATGGTCGGATCCCAGATCGAGAGGTCCCCCTTGCGGCGCGTCTTCCACTGCTTAACTGCTACTTCGTTCGGTTTCGTATTGGTTGGCATTTTCATATTAGTTTGCATCTTAGAATGTCCTCCCTGCCTGCATAAACAGCTGTTCGACGATTGGTCCCAGAGCGTACGCAGGGAAGTACGTGAGAGCACCGACGATAAGAATAACTCCAATCAACAAGCCGACAAACAACGGACCATTCGTCGGGAACGTTCCCAAACCAGCGGGTACAATCCTCTTCTGGGCCAGCGAACCGCCAAATGCCAGGATGGGGATGAGGAAGGCGAAGCGGCCAATCAGCATCGCGATGCCCATGGTCCAGTCCCAGTATGGATTGGCCGCCAGTCCGGCCATGGCCGAGCCGTTGTTGCCATTGGCCGAGCTATAGGCGTACAGCATCTCGGAAAGCCCATGCGGTCCCCCATTCGCAATGGACGCAACCCCTTGCGGTATCACGCTGGCTACCGCCGTGAAGCCCAGGATCGAAGCAGGCAGGATCAGCATCGCGAGCGCCGCCATCATGATCTCCTTGCGTTCGATCTTCTTCCCCAGGTACTCCGGCGTCCGTCCCACCATCAGTCCGGCGATGAAAACCGCAATGATGGCGAACATCAACATGCCGTAGAGTCCAGAGCCCACTCCACCGAAGACGATCTCACCCAGATCGATATTGGCCAGCGGCACCAGGCCGCCGACCGGCGTATAGCTGTCGACAAAACTATTGACGCAGCCGCAGGAGGTAGCCGTCGAAATGGTGTTAAACATGGCCGAGTCGGTGATGCCGAAGCGCGCCTCCTTGCCCTCCATGTTGCCGCCTGCCTGCGTGGCGGTGACGCTCTGGTTCACCCCAGCGTGCGTGATTATCGGGTTGCCCGTCTGTTCAGCCACGAGCAGCACACCCATGCCGACGATCAGCAGGATCGCTGACGCTGCCCACAGCACCCAACCCTGGCGGGTATCATGCACCATTTTGCCAAACATATAGAAGAGGCCCGCCGGAATGACTAGCACCGAGAGCATAATCAGCAGGTTGGTGAAGGCATTGGGATTCTCAAAGGGATGCGCCGAGTTGGCGTTGAAAAAGCCGCCGCCGTTGGTGCCCAGATTCTTGATGATTTCCTGCGAGGCCACCGGCCCCTGGGCGATAATCTGGGTTGTCCCCTGGAGCGTATGCACCACGGTATACGCGTTGAAATTCTGAATCATCCCTTGCGAGACGTAGACCAGCGCGCCCACAATCGAGATGGGCAGCAGGATATAGAGAGTACAGCGGGTGAGATCCACCCAGAAGTTGCCGAGCGTCTGCGCGCTGCGGCGGGCGAGTCCGCGAATCAGGGCCACGGCGAGCACAATGCCGGTGGCGGCTGAGACGAAGTTATGGAACGCCAGCCCTGCCATCTGGGTCAGATAGCTCATCGTCTGCTCGCCGGTATAGAACTGCCAGTTGGTATTCGTGGTGAAACTGGCCGCCGTATTGAACGCCAGGGGTTCTGGCACCGCGGGCATTCCTTGCGGGTTAAACACGTTGAAGATGGACAAGCCCTGGGTGCGTTCGATCAGATATAAGAGCAGCATCCCCACGACACTAAAGATCAGCATGGCGATGACATAGCCCCACCATTTCTGCTCCTCTTCAGGGTTAATCCCGGACGCCTTGTAAAAGAGCCGTTCCACAGGCGCAAAGACAGGGGTCAACCAGGTTCGTTCTCCCGCAAACACTTTGGCCAGGTACAGACCCATGGGTTTGGTCAGCAGGAAAAGGATCACCAGAAAGATCACGACCTGCAGAACACTATTGAGCGTTACAGGCATAGATTTATCCTCACTTATGTATTGCTAACGATAAGACATTATTAAAATTTCTCGGGCGCCAGCAGCGCGATCACAAGATAGATGAGCACAGCTAGCGTGACGATGCCCACCAGGATGTACTCAAGCGGTGAGTTCATATGTCGTATCCTTCCTTTGTTTTGGCTACAGGCGCTCACACCCCATGGTGAAGTAGGCCAGCACCACAAAAACCACAATAGTCACCAGAATGACAATCACATCAAGCATAGAAATCCTCCTCATTAGGCAATGAAATGCGAGAATGTTCGGCCTCTTCCGCGTCTTCCTCTTCAGGGACGACTTCGCCGTTCCTACGCCTCGCGACCTCCTTTGCTAGCCGCAGGATCGCCTCCATCGGAAAGGGTTTGGGCAGGTAGGCCAGCAGGTGGAATTCCTGCAGGCGGCTCGGGCTGACCCGTACCGCCGAAAGCACCACGACTGGCAGTGGTCCGGCGTGCCCATCCAGCTCCAAAGGAGAGAGACAGCCCTCCTTTTGCGCGGTGCGCAGCACCTCCCAGCCAGTCTGATCGGGCAGGTTGATGTCGAGTAGGATGAGATCAAACGGGGTAGCTCGCAGGTGAGCCAGCGCGGTGTGCGCATCTTCCGCGACACGCACGTCGTGTCCACGCGCCTCCAGATTGCGCAGGATCAGCTCACGCAGCATCCCGTCGTCCTCCACCAGTAAGATGCACGCTCCTAAGGTGTACGCTCCTGGCATGTCTCTCTCCTCCTTCCTTCTAGTTAGCGGACACAGCTCACCCCAGGTGGCGCTGTTCCGTCCTGATCCACAGTGGTTCTTCCACGACCGGCGCATCTTGTTCCTGCCCTGCACTGTCCTGCGGCCCCCAGCAGCTGTGCAACCAGGAGCGGAACCTTGCTCGCGGGTGTGGTGCCGACATCAGTCTGGAGTGTGTTGGCAGGCGAATAAGCACGAGTGCGGCAGGCGGTTCGACGAGCAATCGCTCCACCTCCTCGTCCCGCAGCAAGTGGGGGTGCACCCCGCCAGTCACCAGTACGATCCCACCACAGTGCATGTCATGCACGAGCATCCGCAGGCTCTGGAACACATCCACTGTGAAGACCTCGTAGCATTCCACCGGGACATGGTAGAGAGCAGCTTTGTTTTGTACAGCCTCCAGGAAGTCTTTCGACTGCTGAATGTGCTCGAGACGCGCTCCTTTGTGCGGGGCGCAGATGAGCGAGACAGGAACCAATGTGGCTCCGGCGCTTGCCGCCAGGCGCACCACGGAATCGAGGGCAGCCATGTTTACCCCAAATGTAAAGGGGAGCAGCCAGCGTGACGTCTTCATGGAAGCCTCCTGAGAACGAAGTGAATCCGCGTCGATTTCTGTACACTTCTTCTTGCCAAAGAAGCTTTATGGTCCCTCGATATCACACTTTCCCGCCGCTCTGCCTAGAGTATAGATACAGCCTGGTAAATGTGCGTTCTGAAGTCACAGCAAAATTCTCAAAACTTGCTCATGATTGTGTGGTCGCAATTTCCTCTTCGACATCATCCGCAAAACGATAGCCCACACCGGGCACGGTCAGGATGAAACGCGGGTGTTCAGGCATTGGCTCTAGCTTCTGGCGCAACTGCGCGACGTACACATGCAGGCTATGCGTCTTCTCAGAAGCCCCAACGTTTGTACCCCAGAGTTGGGCCACAAGCATATGGCGAGTTAAGATTTTGCCGCGAGACGCGAGGAAGGCCTTGAGGAGTTCATATTCTGTGGGGGATAACTTGATCTCTCGCCCATCAACCTGCACTTTACGCAGCGCAAAATCAACTTGCAGCGGACCAAGTTGTAAAAGGGGATCGGCTCCGGTTTTTACTTGAGCGGCATGACGCAAAGCTACGCGCACACGCGCCAACACCTCCTTCATACCAAAGGGTTTCGCGATATAATCATCGGCACCCAGGTCAAGCGCTTGCACTTTGTCGTGCTCGGCATCTTTGATCGAAAGCACAATAATCGGCACGTTGGATTCCGCACGGATACTGCGGCAGACCTCCAGGCCACTCATCCCTGGCATCACAAGATCAAGCAATACCACATCCGGTCGCTGCTGCGCGTATAACGTGATGGCCTCGTTACCCGTGCGTGCGGTAAGCACTTTATACCCCTGTACCGTCAGACCTCGTTGCAATGCACGAACAATCTCAATCTCGTCATCCACAACGAGAATGTATGCCCCTTTCTTGCTCATACGTCCTTTCCTTCACATAACTTACCAGCTACGCCTGGTAATGACACAAAGAAGCTTGCTCCACCTTCGGGTCGCTGCTCAGCCCAAATTTTTCCGCCATGTGCTTCAATCAAGCCCTTACATACGGCCAGACCAAGGCCAGAGCCAGGCGTGATCTCACCCATAACAGCACTTTTGGCATGCAAGACGCGGTAAAATTTATCAAAAATGCGCTCAAGATCCTCGCGCGGAATACCCGGCCCACGATCCGCGATGCACATCACCACCGCCCCATGTTCCCTCCATGCGCTTACTTCAATGGGCGAATCCGTGGGAGTATAGCGCACCGCGTTTTCGATCAGGTTGGTCAAGACTTGATCAACCTGCAAGTAATCCAGTTCCACCGGAGGAAGATCGGCGGCGAGATCCATACGCACAAGCCGCTCGTGCAAGAGTGGTTGCAAGCGATCAAAGACATCCTGAATTACAGATCTGACCTGGTACAAGTCTTTCTCAGGCTGCAACGCGCCGTTCTCAATGCGCGACATATCTAATAGATTTCCTACCAGGCGATTAAGACGGTCAGCTTCCCGTTCGATTGATAGTGCGAAACCACGTCGCGCTTCCTCGTCCCAGGTCACATCTTCTTGCAGAAGGGCACTGGCTGATGCTTTGATCACGGTTAGCGGAGTACGCAGGTCGTGTGAAACTGAAGAAAGCAGCGCGACCCGCAGGGCATCCGTACGCTGAAGAACTTCGATGTGCAGGTTTTCTTGTCGCAGGCGAGCACGTTCAATAAGCACCGCAGCCTGATCAAGAAAGGTTCTAAAAAAGGTCATGCGGGCATCGGGCTGCTCGCATTCAGCTTCAAAGCGCTGTTGCTGTTGCAACAGCGAAGAGCCATCAAGCACGCACAGGCGCAACACGCCAACCACTTTCTGACCAATTTTCAGGGGCAAGAAGCGGATTGCGTGTCGTAGCTCACGACTGGCCCCCTTCGTATTGAACAGCACGCGTCGTACACGTTGTGGCAGTGTGGGCGCAGGAAGTTCAGCGGGATCGTACAGCACCATACCACGACCATGGGTCATCACCCAATCGGCAGTAACGCGTTCATCAGCAGACAAGAGAACCTGCTCTACTGGTTGATAGGCACTTACTTCCACCCGTAATGCGTCAGCACTGTTCTCCTGGTTCGCTTGTAGAAGAGCACAATCATACACACCCCATGCAGCGAACGCCCCGACGATAGCCTGCACCATCGACTGAAGCTGATGCGACCCATTTTCTTCACGCGTGGTCACCTGTACGAGGTCATATAAAATGCGCGTTTCATGTTCGCGTTGTGCCGCCTGGTGAGCCTGTTGGCGCAACACAGAAGTCAGATGACCTATCAATAGCGCATTGAGGAGGAAGACACAGAGCGCAATCCATTCCTCTGCCTGATATATCACAAAAGTATAGAGGGGCGGCACGATAAAAAAATCGAAAGCGAGGAAAGCAACCAGCGATGCAAAAATCGCGGCATAGCGTCCCCTGGTACAGGCCAGCGCTAAAACCACGATCAGGTACACCATTGAAATATTAGGAATACGCGGATAGAGGTGAAATATGGCGATGATGCCAGTTACCAGCAGCGATCCGGCGGCCGCAAGCAGGCTATCGAACGCATAAAGCAGCCAGTATTGCGCCGCCCGCTCCGCGCGCGACAAAACATGTTCAAAAGAAGGCACCTCGTCGCCTCCACTCTCTTATCGGTACATATACGATGCCGCGTAATAGCTATTCGCAATGCGAACATTTCTACAATAGTCCAGACCATCTATTTTCCTCATTAAGCATAGCAAAAAACGTGTCAATACCCGCGCTAAAAAAGCTCTGTTTCGCTCAAATTCTACTCAAGAAAAGTTTACAGCGTGGGCTGGAATCTTTGGGTAGCAGGGTGTATATGTCACGGCTATATGAATACCAGGATGTAGTGATAGGCATCATCTCATCTTATGAGCAACCTCTTACAACTACCACAATTCTCTTGATCATCTTTTGATATTTTGTGCGGTAAAGTATAAGAAAGCAAAAGATGAGTGCTGAAAACCATCGATCTATCATGAAAACCGGGGACGGTCAGGACCCGTTACAGCAGGTGTATTGTCATATGGCGAAACAAGTGAAGTTTCCTGAAGCCAACAAGCCACCGGAGAGGTCGCTCTCCTCGTTTTCGTTCCATGCCTATCATTCGTTATGGAAGTTGTGCGACGCAGTGCAGCGTAGTGTTACCCATCAGGCTCAAATAATGCTGCAACGTCCTTTGCTGCTACTCGTGCTCTGCATGATCATACCCACGTTGGCAGTGGGGCAGAAAATTATTGCTGAGCAGGGAAACAATACCAACCTTCTCATTCAACGGTCATCGAGCCCGCAATATTTTCAAGGCCGCCCCAGTACAATTGGCCCCACGATAACCAGTTCGCTTATCAATACGCGCATTTTCAAGCAAGCAACGCTCTATTGCTTGCCAGGAAGCCCTTTATGTAAAAATACCTATGCCGCGCTTTTTCGCCTGGAAAATGGTATCGCTCCCAATGTTCAGCTCCCTGCTGATATTGTTACTGCCAGCGGAAGCAGCATCACACCAGACATCTCTTTTAGCGCGGCCTCATTGCAGATCGATAGAATAGTGGCGGCACGCCGTGCATCAGAAGGTGCCAACGCAACGATTACCCGTGAAAAGGTACAGGCACTACTATTGCAACACCTTCAGCAACGCGGCATGGATGAACCATACGTGAATGTCCTGTCACTCGATAGAGCACTGGACGCATCCTTTGGAGCACCGCCAGCACACCATTCCGTCAGGTGAGTGAGGCAATAGAGCACATACATCCTAAAACACTGCTGGCGATATCAACAGTACAGGATTTGCAGTGATAAGCGCTGCTGGTCTAGCTAGACCAGCAGCGCTTATCACTGCAAATTCGTGAGAGAGTCACGATTATCTTTTAATGTGTCTCAGGCGCGTCTGCATGTACCTCTGACGCCGGAGCGACATCGCCACTCGTCTCACTTGTCCTCTTCATATTTTCCATCCCGCGCTTCAAAAGCTCTCCAGTAACCCGGTCATACAGACGAAACTTAGGAGCACCAACCACCTCCCAGGCTCTCAATATACCAAGAATGTAAATGACGATCATTAACGTCGCGAGAGAAGAAATTATTGCGCTGTTTTTCGGCGTTAGCAGCAGTCCGATGGCGTAATAGATTTCGAAACCATAAATCACTAAACCACCGAGGAAAAGGATAGCTCTTCGTAGCGTGTCTACCCGATTTATGCGATGTTGTAGAAGACTCGGTGCCATAGCAAGTGAGTTGACAAAATCTACTAAACCTACGGTAAGGACCACATCCCCCAATGTTTCATGCGGAATGAGGGCGAATAACGAGATAATTAAGGGATTTAACAGGGCTGTAAACGAACTGGCAACTTTGGCTCGCTGCGCTAATAACGCATTTGATGCGACCGTCATTTCGGGATTAATGGAGATAGCGATAAATATAAGCCCGACCAGCGTGCCTCCCACTGCCGCCATTGTCGCAAAATAGCTGCCAAATGTATCAGGTACCATAACACTTATATTCCCTTTCAATTTCTTCACTGAGTATATCATGAAATGCGCTAACGACAAAGAGGTACTAGCACGCTTGCATACTCTGCGAGGTCTGACGGCTCCCCGTGCTGAAGCAGCGGGGGTTCTGAGCGGCGCTTCCACGCTTCCAGGTGTCCTCGACGAGCAAGGAGCACTGGCTCTGGTGTCGTTTCGCTCAGACTTTGAGGTCGACGGGCTCCGGCTCTGGGAACGCCAAAGCTTCGGGGCAACGACTGCCCCTCTTTCGCCCGTTGAAGGACCCGAGCGTTGGCGACCCGCAGGCGCGCCTCCGCACCTTCCCAGGCCATGACTGCCCGGGCACACGAGGGGATGAGATGGTCTTGATCCAGGGTGGAAGCCAGAAAGGCCGAATACAGATCCCGTTGGACAGGACCCACTCCGCAGGCACAGTGATGCCAGCGCTGGGAGAGCGGCTTTTTCACGCACCTGCCACAGCCATGGCAGAATTGGGAGAGTTTGGCTCGGCCCGTGGGGACCTCGATCAGGGTGCCGCCCGTACTTGCAACGGTGCGTCTGAGGTGTTCGACAAACATCCCTGGGGCTCGAAGACCCACACTCTTGCCATACTGTTTCTGCCACGCTCGGTAGGAAATCTTTTCGAGGATGATGGTGGTGCCCACCGCGATGATCTCATGGACCTTTTGGCCGTGCAAACTCTTGCGGTGAGCCGAAAGCCGACGCTCCTTTTCTGCCTTGCGCCGCCGGGTCTGCTCATACCCCTTGCTCGTTTTCCAGCGCAGTCGCCGCTTGCCCTGCTTCTTAATGCGCCCCTTCTCGTCGT
>DATAYF010000614.1:0-8030 GCA_036272735.1 Ktedonobacteraceae bacterium | reverse complement strand
GGACATCAAGTTCGCAGCAACACTGATGAAGCACGTGCATTGGTGACACCTTCCTTGGTAAATCAGACAGGCCGTTTTCGTTGAAAGATCACCAACTGGGTATCTGCTCTTCTCGCTATTTTCCTCTTCGTGCTTCCTTTTAAGGGACGACATGAAGTGGTGTGTTTTCCGCACTGTAATTACCTGCCACTCTCTCCAAAATCCCACGAGTTGCTGACGTTTCTCAGATAAAATTTCACCTTTCTCAAGAATAATTTCCTGTCATAAGTAGAGAGAACGAGTAAAGCAGGCTCATTCTCTCGCATAACTTTTCCTCCTGCACCTCCTCTCACAAGACGTTTGCTTTCGAGGCAGTTTTTCGCTCCGCTTTCACTCAAGAAAAAAAGTTATGCGAGAAAAGCTTGCTATGTGCGAGGCAAAACGGAGTATTCGGCAAGAAGCAAACCCAGATGGGCCACGAGCGATGATTCCCTTGGAAAGACACCATTGATACGTTCAAAAGTGTGCCGATTTGTTCCCAGATGGTGTGATGTCCATGCTGGTTTAGTGCTGAACACGGGAAGTGCGGGTGAACCCAGGATACGTGTAAAATTCTATCAGAAGCGAGATCCTCGTGATAGAATTTCACACATGTCCTGGGCTTCCCTCCACCTGAAACGAAAAGTTATGGCTCATGCCCAATTTAGGGGCTTACAGGTTGCTTACTTGACATATTGAGCAGGAAATTTCTCCTAACCGTATGCTCTTTATGCAGAGCAAGCAGGCAATAAGCCCCAAGAGTGGGCATGAGCCAAAAGTTATGCGAGAAAAAGAAACAGCACCGTTCATCAACGATGCCGCTTCTTAGGCTGCTTGAAGAAATCCTCTAGAAAAGTATTCTGAGAAACGTCAGTTGCGCAACGAGGTTATAAAAGGGAGCGACACTGTTTCGTGTATAATACAAAAAAGGCAATGCTCTCTCATTGCCAGTGAAAGGAGGAGAAAATGACGCACCTCTCGCGCTGGCTGCTGATTGGCTGGCTGGCGCTGGCTTTTCTGATCCTGCCCTCCTGTGGAGCCAGCGGCCCCAGCCCAGTCTCATCGCAAACGCAGCCTGCCCGGCTCCTGGTTTTTTCAAAGACGGCTGCCTTTCGCCATGCTTCTATCCCGGCGGCCATTGCAGCTCTGCGCGGGCTGGGCCAGGAGCATCATGTCGCCATCGACTTTACTGAAGATTCCACAGTCTTTACCCGTTCAAACCTCGCGCGCTATGCCGCCGTGGTCTTTTTGCTGACTACAGGCACGGTGCTCTCGCCCGACCAGGCCACTGCCCTGGAGAGTTATATTCACAGCGGCGGCGGCTACGTCGGCATTCACTCGGCCAGCGATACGGAATATAACTGGCCCTGGTACGGGCAACTCGTGGGAGCCTATTTCGATCGCGTGCATGGACACTCAAAGGTCGTGAACGCCACGGTCCATGTGGTCGATCCGCAGAACCCCTCGACTTCCATGCTCCCTGCCACCTGGGTGCGTACGGACGAATGGTACAATTTCGCATCCAATCCGACCGGCGCGGTCGATGTTCTCCTGACCGTCGACGAGGCGACCTACCGCGGCGGCGTTATGGGCGCCAACCACCCCATTGCCTGGTATCACACATATGACGGTGGTCGTGCTTGGTATACCGCGATGGGCCATACAGCTGAGAGCTATGCCGAGCCGCTTTTCCTGGCGCATATCTGGGGTGGCATTATTTACGCAGCCGGCGGCAAATTGGGATAAAAAGTCCGAGACAGTTGGAGAGGAGGAGCTTCACACACGGGTTGAGCACCGAGCTACACGTTCGGCAGAAACGGCTTCGCAAGGTCGTTCAACGCTCTGACTTTTTTCTCGTAAGGGATCAGAAATACCTCTGCCCTCTGACAGGAGAAGAACCAGGAAGGATGCTCTCAAGCAAGCTCATTGCTGAGATAAAACTCGTTGCGCAACCCGTGGGATGTGCGAGCAAATCGTCGAGAAACAGGGAGTACAAGGCTGCGACTGACTCCATTGGCAGCGCTGCCAAAAAGCGCGAGAGCGTCGAGGGGGCTAGAAGCTGGTCACGGCCAAACAAAGCCATGAAAGGAACTGCAAAGGGCTGCAGTCTCTCGTAGAAGGTTTCTAGGGTGCGTTCACCACTGATGGCGTAGCCGAAGAGGACCGCGAGGAAGTCGATCACCTCGTAGTGCCCCATGCGCCGCCGCGCAAAGCGCACATGCTCACAGATCTTGGTTAGGACACCCTGCCTGCGAAGATGCTCGACGATCAGGGCGACTTCGCCAAACCAGGAGGGCGTCGAGGGGAAAGACTCACAAGAGGTCTGGATGATTACCGATCCATCGGCGATACTGGTCATATGTGCCTCCTTGAGGGAAAGTGTTTTGTTCTTCCTTCTCAAAGAGGCACATTTTATGTTGGCTCGCTACTTTTTAGCTGCTCGTTGCGCAATTCGTGGGCACATCCACTCACCAAAGAGCAGCAGGGAGGCGAACTGCTGGATCGAGCAGGCAGACAGTGGGAGGTCTTCGATATCGATGGCACACGCGAGGCCGCTCGCCAACGAGCCTTGCCGAAGGGGGAGGATCTGCCCCTGCCCAGCGGCGGCTGGATGAGGTCTGTGCTGCTGGCTACACCGGGCGCAAGCGTGGGGAAGTTGTCCGGACCCGCACGGTCGTTTTGCAAGCCCACACCTCTCAGTGGCTCGGTAGTTTCGGCAACAGAGGCAACGGGGAGTACCGCAAGGAATTGACACTCGTCTTGGGGGTCCTCCATCGCTATCTCGCGGCGAACGGCCAGCCTCAAACGCGTGCCCTGCTGAGATTGGACGGACTTTACGGCACTGGAGCCGCCATGACAGATCTGGATGGCTTCTGTTTCGTGATGCGGGGCAAAGACTACGCAGTGTTGGATCACCCGGTTGTGCAAGCTCGGCTCCATTTGCCTCCTGATACCAACTTCAGCTGCTTGGAAAGTGATTTGGTGCGCCAGCTCTACGATTGCCCGGATGTCCCTGTGGGAAAGGGGGGTGCCGCTGCCGTGTCGTGGTAGCCACCCACCCAGCTACCTCGAAAAAGAGTCGCATTGGTCATACCCGCAAGGGCGTGGTCTACGAACTCTTTTTCACCCGGCTCCCGCAAGAGGGCTTCACCGCCTCCGATGTGGTCGCACTGTATCTGCATCGTGGCGCCTTTGAAGCAGTGCTCTCCGATGAAGATGTCGAGCAAGATCCCGATCGTTGGTGCAACCACTCGGCCTGGGGTCAGGAGTGCTGGCAGGTGGTATCGCAGTGGATCTGGAATATCCGTCTGGAACTAGGCCATCAGCTTCACCCTGATCCGGCTCGCACGACCGAGTTTGCTCCTGCCATCCCCTCTTCCTCGCCCACTTCACCGCACACGACTCCTCCCTCGGGCTATGCTCCTCCTCAGGTGGGCCTGCCCTGGAAAGCGGGCCGTTTCTCCAGCCAGGACTTTGCGCTCCAGCCCGACGGCACGCTGCGGTGCCCTGCCGACCAGAAGCTGATCCCGCATGAGCAACGTCGAGAAGCCGATGGAAGCCTGCGTGTGGTGTATGGAGCCAGCATTCGCAGTTGTCGTCCCTGCCCGCTCCGCGAGCAATGCCAGTGGCAAGGCAGCGCCACCAAAAAGCCACGCCAGGTCAGCGTGCTGTTGCATCCTCTCCAGATTGGTTCTGCCCCGCTGCTCTGGCGAGATTGGAGCCGCAGAGAACACCGACGCGCCTGTATGCAGCTCGTGCAACACCAACGTATCGAGGTGAGCCTGCCACCTCCCATCACCGCTTCGCCGCTTCGCCGCGTAATCCTGTCCCGCGCGCAGCGAGCACACTCTCGCCTCTCATGGGCAGAGCGGCTCGAACGTAACGCACGAATCCCAACAGCAAGCCAGGTCACGATTAGACTGTTCGGAGTCCCCAGAGACTTTGCAACCTTGCTCGGTTTGCTGAGGACTTAAGGTGTAGGTATGGAGAACAGGTTCTGTGCCAGACACTAAGCCGCAACATCCTTCACATAGTTGAGCAGTCCCCATGGCGAATAAAAGAGAGACAGGTAGTGGATCACATGAAGCTGATGGCCCTTTCCAGATTGTAGCGATGCAGAAAAAGGTCCAAGCAAGCAATATGCATCAGGGAAGATTGGGAGAAAGAGGGTGTTTTGCGAACAAAGCTGCTAAGATGCTGTCGGAGTGTATTATTCCAGCGCTCCACATGGGCCGTTTCACCAGTCTCCTTACCTACTGCCGTATGTTGCTCTTCAGGAATAACAGCTTGATATGCACACCAAAAATCTGTGTAGCAATGCCCAACACGATACATCTCCGGAATAGCATCCCATAACTCTTGACAGGTCTTCTGGCTTCTATCCCCAATAGCTCGTGCAACCACTTGCCGAGTCGCTCGGCAAAGAGCAATCCAAATCCAGACTTGATTTGCCTTCTGCAAAACAAATGACCATAATTCGTCAAGTTCTAATGTTGTTGCTTCTGGATTAGTTGCATCGGGCTGAACGAGCGTTTCCCTCAAGGGAGGCAGCTCCGCTGCTTTTTTTTACCCATTTCGCCACCGTGTAGCGCGAGATACCAAATGTCCGTTCAAGGCCTCTTAAACTACTCCGCTCTTGATACGCTCGCAGTATCTCTTCCTTGCGTTCCTCAGAATAGCCACGAGATGAGGGATTTTCCCGACTATACCGCTTACACTCCTGGCAGAAATATCTCTGCTTTCCATTGGGAGCATGCCCGTTACGCACCAACTTATCACTCTCGCAGTAGGGACACAAAAGGGTAATCGTGACCATGTTCTTTTCTTCTGCTCGCTTCTTTGATCGTCTCCTTTCAGTCTATCAGCTCATGATTATCCACCACCCGATCATCAACATCGCGTCGATTGGCCTCTTATCCGCATTGAACAAAGCGCATCGGGTATCGATGAAGTGACTCAACGCCTCCCTGCCTCACCTGCATCATCTCGCCTATTTGTATACCCATCCGTCCATCTTCCGTGATCACATTAGGTTGGATCACTATCACCATATCCTCGCGAAACACGAACGTTTCTGGTAGTCTGGCACTTGTTCGGCGCGTTCGTAGAATTGGCTTCAGATAGCCTCCACCGAACCCATGCACCAGATCATCACAAATCGTGAACCCAGTTTGATGGATGTAGTCACTTACATCTAATACCTCATCGCTCGTTGCCCCCGGACGAATCACAGCTGCAATGCGGTTAAATGCCTCAACTGCTACATCGTACATTTGCATGTACGCACGGGTGGGAGGCGTACCAATAGCAAAAGGTCGAAGAATTTGTCCCGCATATCCGTGATAGTGGGCACTAATCTCGGTGATAAGAACATCTCCTACCTGAAGGACACGGTTTGACTGATACTGAGTAGGAACACAGAGGCTAGGGCTACTCATCTGTGTCGTGCCCATATAGTGTATATGGTTCTTACCGCCTAATCCTAGATACGCCCTTTCAACAATTACCGTCAGTTCATGTTCAGTAATACCAGGGCGTATTTCTCGTTCAAGTGCCTCAATAGCCAGATCACTAAATTCCGCTCCTTTCCGCAAAAACTCTATCTCCTCCTTACTCTTGATAAGGCGAAGGTGTGAAATTCGTGGAGTAAAATCCATAAATTCTACATATGGCAACATTTTTCTCATTAGATCGTATTGCTGGAAGGGAAGAAAACCGACCAGGCCAATCCGTCCCTTGTCTAACTTTCTCTTCTGTAGATTTTCGACAACAGCAGTCGCGGTATCGGGCCCTCCCCAACGCACGTCTGCAACGTGCGCTATCTGACGTGCGTTGGGAACGTGATTAAACATCTGTACAAACAAGGTTGGCTGGTCATGCGCAGGAAAAACGAGGCATGCCTCTCTAGTCGCGATGAAGTTTGAGAGATACAGCACCTCTTGGTACGAAGCAGCCGTACTATAAAAAACGAGTGCTGAGATGTCTGCTTCTCGCATCGCTTCTCGCACGTGCCTATACCGATGGGAGAATTCGGCCTTTGAAAAACTTGGATACGCGGTATTAGTGCTCATAGCACTCCTCTCGTTTAAAGAAACGATTAGTACGAGTTAGGTCCATGCTCAAGAAGCTCTCGTCGACCCTCCCTGAAAAGCATGTTATTTTTTCAGAGAGCACGCGTACACCTAGCCTACCGAGGCCCAGCATTTTGTAAGTCCTCGCTGCCCAGCGAAAACTCTTCAAAGTTTTTCTTAAAACGTGCAGCTAATTCGCTAGACTGACGATCATAAGCATCCTTATTCGACCAGGTATTGCGTGGGACAAGCATGGAAGTTGGTACATCCGGGCAATGAACGGGTACATGTAGCCCGAATACGGGATCGGTGACTGTTTCAACACTTTCTAAGGCACCGCTGATGGCTGCACGCACCATTGAGCGCGTATAGTTGATGTTGATGCGCTCACCAGTACCATACGGACCACCTGTCCATCCTGTATTTATGAGATAACAACGAGCATGATGGCTCTCAATACGCGTACGCAACAGGTCTGCATACTCAATAGGGGAACGTGGCAGAAATTCTGCTCCAAAGCAAGAACTAAATGTAGCTTGTGGCGATGTAATGCCTCGTTCCGTTCCGGCTAGCTTACTGGTATAACCTGAGAGAAAATAGTACATTGCCTGTTGTGTGGTAAGTTTCGAGATTGGAGGAAGCACACCAAATGAGTCCGCCGAAAGAAATATTATGGCGCCTGGGTGCCCACCTATGCCGGATTCAATCACATCGTCGATGAATTCGATAGGATAAGCAGCGCGGGTATTTTCTGTCAAAGAATCGTCATCATAATCAGGATCACGAGACCCTTTTTTCAGAACAACGTTTTCATAAACCGCACCGAAGCGCATAGCATTCCAGATATGGGGTTCATACTTACGCGACAAATGAATGCATTTAGCGTAGCAACCTCCTTCAAAGTTGAAGACGCCATTCTCACCCCAGCCGTGCTCATCATCTCCAATCAAGGGACGGTCTGGATCGGTTGAAAGGCTGGTCTTGCCTGTCCCTGATAGGCCAAAGAAGAGCGCAACATCCCCTTCTGAACCAATATTTGCTGAGCAGTGCATGGGTAATACATCTTCAGCAGGTAGCAGAAAATTGAGCACAGTAAAAATAGATTTCTTTATTTCACCTGCATAATGCGTCCCGGCGATTAAGATCATACGATGCTCAAAGTCGAGGATAACAGCCGCCTCGGAGCGGGTACCATGGATAGCAGGATTGGCCTTGAAGTTTGGAACACAAATGATTGTGAAACCGGGGCGATCACCATTGGTATCACTTGAATTGGAACGCAGGAAAAGCTGACGTGCGAAGAGATTATGCCACGCCAGTTCCGTAATTACCTGAACAGGCATACGGTAAGCAGGGTCAGCGCCGACTGCAGCATCGAGGACATAAACGTCTCGTTCCTGCAGGTAGGCTGCAAGGCTGAGACGTAACTCCTCAAAGTTCTCGTACGGGATGGGATGATTGATTGCACCCCACCAGATCTGCTGTACTGATTCTTCGTGTGAGACAATAAACTTATCTTTTGGAGAACGTCCCGTATAGATACCAGTCACCGCAGTAAAGGCTCCATTGGAAGCCAGCTCTCCTTCTTTGCGTGCCAAAGCATGCTCTATCAGCAAGGGAACAGGAAGATTCCCGTAGACATTGCCTAGATTCGTTAAACCATATTCCCTGAGGGCTTCTTTGCTCATCATGTTCATGATTTTACTCCTACTGCAATTATGCTAATGACCTAGCCTGCTCCGATTACTATAGGAAAACGCATGCAAGCAGAGCGCTCCTACGTCTTTCGTTGTTGCTGCTTCACCCGTCGGTGCCGCACTGTGACCAGCGCCTTTTTGGTCTTACCCCGCGTCCACAGCCACGTTTGCGTCTTCGTCCGAGCCAGTACCGGAGACGGTCTGATCAATGAGCCCGATCAGACGACGGGCTTCAGCGAAGATA
>DATAYF010000613.1:0-13191 GCA_036272735.1 Ktedonobacteraceae bacterium | reverse complement strand
GCGGTTCTGCTCTTTCTCCTGCCTGATATTTTCTTCAGTATAGAACAAGTGTCCTCATCTGTCAAGAAGCCCGAAAGCGTGGCACCTTGCCCACGGTTGAGCCCTTTTTCCCACCTTTGTGGAAACAGTTGCATTCTCTTTTTTTCTGCATTTTCCCTTGCAAATTTGCTCACTATTGCACGTGGTAATGATGTGCGCAGTATGTTGAACCGGAGGGAGACCCAATCGCCATGTTCTATTCAACGGTCATTCCTGGTATACTACGGGGGGAATTATCGAATACACCTTCTGTGGATACTGAGGGGAGAGAGAAGGCGCATGCTAGAATGACCGTGGACAAATCCGCCAATCGGCGTGGTGCAGGTACTGCTTCCGATGAAGCGCTGTTGTTGCAACTGTACGAACAATACCGGCGTCCTATCCATTCCTATGCTTATCGTCTGCTGGGCAATCGTGAAGATGCTGACGACATGACGCAGGAGGTCTTCATTCGTGCCTGCACTTCCTGGGGCAATCTGTATGAACGTGAGCATCTTTCCGCGTGGCTCTATCGGATTGCCACCAATCTCTGTGTCGATCAATTGCGGCGCAGGAAGCGCATCTCGTGGTGGCCCCTATCTCGTCGCACTTTTAATGATGAGAATACTTCTGAGCGTGTCGACGATGAGATGACGTGGTTACTAACCGATAGCGGCGGCATACCGAACGTTGCTGAACGCGAACTGATCCAGATAGCCCTGGCGAAGATGCCACACGAGTACGCTATTGTGCTGGTGTTGAACACTGCTCAGGGGGTGCCCTATCAGGAAGTTGCTGATATCGTTGGCATCTCCCCTAATGCTGCTGCGACGCGTATTTCACGAGCGAAAAAGATGTTTGCGGAACAGTATCATCAGTTGGTGAACGATGGAGCCGATCATCATGAGTAGCACGAATTTACCTCCACTTCCACCTCTCTCAGCACGCGGCCCAGAAGTGTGTGCAATCATGCGCCTGTACCTGGCGGTGATCAACGATCTCTCTCCTGAAGAGGTGCAAATAGTACGGGCGCACCTGCGCATCTGTGAAGCATGTGCTCGCGAAGAGCGCGCGCTCGGTTTGGTCACCCAGGCTGTTGGTAGCCTGGCGGGCTCATATCCCTCGGCGCGTGTTGACCTCGCGGTTATGCAGGCAATTTCTGACCGCCGTAATCGTAGCTTTGCTGCTGATCGTTTCGCGACACATGGCGTGAGGAATACCATCAAACCACTGTCGCGCACCCCTACCATGCATCGCGGTTATAGCTCGTGGTCGGCCTGGTGGATGATAGCGGCTGTACTACTGGTGGCGATTGGCGCGGCGTGGTACTTTTTACCCGGCTTGATCTTTCCTCCCTCACATACCGCCTTCGCTTTACCGGCGAACCTGTCCTGGCAATCCTATGTTCTGTACCACAAGCAGACTATGACCACCGGGTACGGCGAACATTACCAGGTGGAGACTTACCATGACATGACGGACGATGCGATGCATGTGCAGACGATGATGGATGGGAAACTGGACGTGGTGATCGTGCAGCATAATAATAAAACGCTTGGCCTAGATATGATGCACCATGTCGCGCAGTGGGATACGACAAACTGGCTAGGCAATGAGTCCGTAGGCGATGCATCGACGTTTGACCTGGCTCAATTGCGTCGTGACCTACAAACGGGTCGCGCCGTCTACCTTGGGAAAGGCCAACTCGACGGGCAAGCGGTCTATCGCATTCGTTGTGCGAACGGGCAGATTCTCCTGCTCAATATGCAATATATGCCGGTAAACGTCACGCAGCCGGATCGCCAACTGATGTATAGCTCGCTTGAATGGCTGCATCCTGCACAGGTGCCCGCTTCGCTATGGAGCATGAACGTGCCCCAGGGTTTTGCGATGGGCACGTTGCCCGCGAAACCCTGATTTGACCACTTTTCCGCACAAGCGATACAATATTAACACAATCTGTTTACTATCCTCGCCACAACGTGGTGGCAACAAGGAGCATAATTGCCATGTCTGAGCGTATTCCTGTCGTTGTTGGTGCCGTGCGTACTCCTACCGGTAAGTTCCTGGGTGGACTTGCCAGCTTTAGCGCGCCGCAACTTGGGGCGTTGGTGATAAAGGAAGCGGTACGTCGTGCCGGTATTGATCCCACAAGCATCGATGAAGTTATTATGGGCAACGTCGTCTCCGCTGGTATCGGGCAAGCGCCCGCTCGCCAGGCGGCGGTACATTCTGGTCTGCCTGTCGATATCCCAGCGTTTACCGTCAATAAGGTGTGTGGCTCTGGTCTCAAGGCCGTTATGTTGGCGGCGCAGGCGATCCGCGCAGGTGATGCGCAGGCGTTTGTGGCTGGTGGCATGGAAAGTATGAGTAACGCACCCTACCTGTTGCCCAAAGCACGTACCGGCTATCGTATGGGTGATGGTAAGATTATTGACAGCGTGGTGCGCGATGGCCTCTGGTGCGCCTTTGAAGATATTCACATGGGAAATGAGGCCGAAATTATTGCCGAGAAGTTTGGCGTGGCGCGTGAGCAGCAAGATCAATTCGCGCTCCAGAGCCACCAGAAGGCGCAGGCCGCGACCAGTGCCGGACGCTTTAAAGACGAGATTCTCGCAGTTGAGGTCAAGCAGAAAAAGGGCATACAGATCGTTGAGGCCGATGAGCCGATCCGTGGCGATACCTCGTTGGAGGCGCTGGCAAGCTTGCAACCCGCGTTTCAACAAGGCGGCACGGTGACGGCTGGGAATGCCCCTGGGCTGAGCGATGGGGCATCGGCAACGGTCGTGGTAGACCAGGCATTCGCGCGCGAACACGCGATGACCGAGCTGGCACGCATTACCGGCTATGCCTCGGCTGCGATCATACCAAAATATATCTTCGCAGCTCCCACGATTGCGGTACGCCGTGTGCTGGCACGCACAGGGCTGAAGATCGGCGACTTTGATCTGATCGAGGTCAACGAAGCTTTCGCGGCGCAAGCTCTGGCGAATGGAAAAGAGCTAGATTGGGACTGGTCACGGGTGAATGTCAACGGCGGGGCCATTGCGCTTGGGCACCCCATTGGTTCTAGCGGTTCACGCGTGTTAACGACGCTCATCTACGAGTTGCGCCGTCGTGGTGGAGGTCGTGGACTGGCGACGTTGTGTTTGGGCGGTGGTGGTGCGGTGGCGATGTCGGTCGAAGTCTAAGGTCATATTGATGAGTATGTATGGTGTGCTACGCCATACATACTCATCAATTCAACTATACGTCTCGGCGTCGACGCTCGATGGTGTAGCTGCTGCGCCCCGTCAGGGTTGGGCTGAACACCACCTTGCTGAGTGCGACGATGCCCCAGGCGATCAGCGCGTAGATGACCATGGCGATCAACGTCGTCAGTTCGAAGGTACGCCCGGCTCCCAGACCAGGATTGTTAAAGATGCCGCTAAAGGGAGCCACAAACCCATAACTAAAGCTATACAGCCCCGCGACAAAGCTGCTGTACTCGCTTGCGCCCAGTAGCCGGAAAATGAAGCGCAGTCCCAGAATGACCTCAAGCACGCCGCAGATAAAGTAGACCACTCTGGCTACCCAGTAGCGTATATTGGCGCGCTGCTGCTCGGAATTCGCATAAATCTCCTCGCTTCGTTCGACACGACCGTTGTTCGTGTTTACCTGGCGATTTTGTACGTACTCCTGGCGATTTTGCGGCTGCTCCCTATTTTCGTACCCGGCACGATTACTTGGGGTCACGAATGTCTGCTCGTTAGGATCGCTATAGGCTTCCGTCGGTTGCTGATAACGAGGATCTTGTTGTTGATAACGAGGATCAGACCCATATGGCAGGTTACTCATCAGAAAGTTCCTCCTTGGCTTGGTCAACAGGCTATTCCAATCAAACGTCGTGGATACCTGTTCTCTGAATTATACGGATAATTGCAGTTTCTTACAATAGCACGGATTAGCACTCTTTTTAGACTCTCATTAAACTCTAAGCAAAAAAGGCAGGCGCTTGAGATAGACTCCGAGCGCCTGCCTTTTTTGCTTACTGATAATATACAATATATAGAAATGCATTTACTTAGTACCGACTAAGTAAATGCATTTCTATATATTGTATGGAGTTGCACTAGGCTGTAGCCTGTTGTGCGGCTTGATGCTGGCGACTGGTGATAAGGCCGATCAAGTCAACGATGATGGCGATGACCAGGACGACCCAGAAGATCCAGGTTGGGAGCGCGATACCCAGTAGGGCGTCGAGCGAGTAGTTCCCAGGGCCAACCAGCCCGGCTAAAAAGCTCAGGACCAGAATGACAAAGGGATATTCAAAGCCTTTAGGGGCCAACAATCCATCTTTGAAGTGGAACTTAAGAATGACCATGAGCATGCTGGCGAAGATTGCGACTGCTCCTAACGGGCTGAGGAAACCGAGTGCCAGCAGCAGACCACCACCAAACTCGCCAAGACCACCTACCAGCGCCCAGAACCATGCGGGCCTAAATCCCTTCGATTTTAACATACCCTGGGTCGCGATAAAGCCGTGCCCACCAACCCAGCCAAATAGTTTTTGCGAACCGTGAGCCATCATCAAAAGGCCGACGACAATACGAACTATCAATAAACCAAGTGCGTAAGACATTGTGATGAATCCTTTTCAAGGGCTCAATCATGAGCCACCGAATACTGTGGAAGTTTGGAACTTACTTTATGTAAGGATGGTACTATACAACTTTCATTTTGTCAAGTTGCTAACGATAAGTTAGTGAATCGTTTTGTAATAGAAGTAAAAGCAACAGTGAGGGGTTTCATTCCCGCTGGCGCAAATTCAGTTTTGTGGGGTGTGTCATACCAGGCGCTTGCTATTATTTCAGTATATGAAATGGGTTGCTACTCTTCCGCGACGTTTTATGGTATATCTTTGATGGAAGCCTTCCATTGCATCGTATCGACGCTTTTGCATGCTGCAATACACATTGTGGCGTTATTCTGTATGCAAAAAACGTCCATTCAGGGGTGTGTCCTGGCTCAATACCCTTATCTATGTTCATCCAGTTTTGCTCCGACCGTTTGTATAGCAGCTCTGGCAGCTTTTAGCACGAGGAGTTTTGTATGAAAGCAGTTCGTTTGCATCGTTATGAACAGTCACCGCTGATTGAAGAGGTCAACGAACCGAAGGTGAGCGGACCATTTGATGTAATTGTACGCATTGGGGGCGCGGGTCTGTGTCGAACCGACTTGCACATCATCGAAGGGCAGTGGGCGGCCAAGTCTAATGTGCAACTCCCATATATTCTTGGTCATGAGAATGCGGGCTGGGTCGAAGCGATTGGCTCGGCGGTGAGCAATGTGGCTGTGGGTGATACCGTCATTGTGCATCCTCTGGTCACCTGTGGCTTCTGCCGGGCGTGTCGGGCGGGCGATGATATGCATTGTGCCAATCAGAGCTTTCCAGGGATCTCGGTGGATGGCGGTATGGCCCAGTTGTTGAAGACGACGGCGCGGGCAGTGGTAAAGCTGGATACCGGGCTGGCTCCGAAAGATATTGCCGCCTTGGCCGATGCTGGATTGACCGCCTACCATGCCGTCAAGAAAGCCGCAGCACAACTCTACCCAGGGACGAAGGCGGTGGTGATTGGGGCTGGTGGTCTGGGGCATATTGGCATACAATGTCTCAAAGCGCTTTCCTCGGCTGAAATCATCGTCGTAGACCGTTCTCAGGCGGCGCTTGACCTGACGCGCAGTTGGGGCGCTGATCACCAGGTATTGGTAGATGGCAAGCAGGCGTCCACGGTGAAGGACATCACCAATGGCAAAGGTGCTGAGGCCATCATTGACTTTGTGGGCGAAGGTGGAGCTATCGAGGATGGTATTGGCATGCTTCAGCAGGGCGGCAGCTATTTTGTGATTGGTTACGGTGGCAAGCTCAGCATTCCAACCATCGATATCATCTCCACCGAAATCAACTTCATCGGTAATCTGGTGGGTACCTACAACGATCTGGTAGAATTGATGGAGTTGACGGCGCAGGGGAAGGTTGGTTTGCACACTGCTATGTACCCATTGGACGCGGCGCTCGATGCTATCCACGATCTCGACGCGGGCAAGATTCGTGGTCGTGGTATCTTGGTTCCGGCATAGATATAAATAGGCACATTATAATAACAAAGGTGTGATATTAAAACTAAGGGAGGTTCACGACAATGGTTAAGCAGTTCGACGCACAGCATTCTTCTTTCCTTTCGCCATGCGAAAAAGGTGACCTGCTCAACACCGTGCAGCGTGCATTGAATGCGCTCAACCTTGTTGCCGAGCACCCAGGTGGCCTTTTGCCGCGCGAAATTAGCCAGATGTTGGGTATCAACATCAGTACCTGTTACCATATCCTCAATACCCTGGTTGCGGCGAGATATCTCGACCGCGATCAGGATCGTTCGCTGTACGTTCTGGGGTCGCAGGTGCCTTTTTTGAACAATGCTTTTGTGCAAGGACTGGCGCAACAGCCTGAGCCAGTTCAGTTCAAGGCAGTCGCCACACCAGCATATTCCAAGGCTCCAACCTACATACAGCGTCTCCAACCCATTCTGCACCGCCTGACCGAGCAGACGCAGGAACCATCGTACCTGGCGTGCTGGCATCATGAAGAGGTGATGATTCATGCTATCGTAGAAGCGCCTAACGCGCCAAAGATCAGCAGCATGTATGTCGGATATCTGGGTCAGGCGCACGCGCACGCGCTTGGCAAGGTGCTGCTGGCCTACAGCGACCCCGCCTTTTTGCGACATTACCTGACCGTGCATCCACTGACCCAGCTTGGCCCCAACACCATCGTGCAGGGTTCGCAACTGCTGGACGATCTCAATCTGATTGTGCAGCAGGGTTACAGTATTGACCGCGAAGAGTTTTCCGACAATATTTGTTGCCTTGCCGCGCCTATTTTTGCGCCTCATGGACAGGTGGTGGCCGCGCTCTCCATCTCCATCACATCCGATACATTGAAGCGGCGTGCGGAGTGGTTAATTACCCAGGTCAATCGTTTTGCCAACTATGCACGGGCAGAGTTGCGTCTGTCGGAATGTCCATAAGTTGTAAGCTGAGCAAGCCGTTGACAACGTGTACAAGGCATGGTAATATTTCAAGCATGTGTTTACCTGAAACGTATCTGTTTGATCAGAAAAGCATCAACCAGATCATTATTGCTCACTACCCCTATAAGCGCATCACACATGTGTGCGCCGCATAAGCCTGGCACATTTGCTTATGCGGCGGAAAGTGGTGCCAATGCTGCTACGCTAGCATGCGTGTTCTCCTACACGTGCTAGTTTTATTCCGCATTGTTGTGCTCTCCTTCTGCCCACCTTTCCCATCCTGGTTTTGATTCTCAATTTGCCACTTCTTTTCTGCCGCTATGCGGCCAGGCATTCACGCATCGCTTTGATTTTCTCGTCTGTATGTCTGTTTGCTTAGAAAAGGAAGAAGGCATGTTACTGGTAAATTTCGCGCAGGTTAGTAAAGATTATGGCGGCAACGCTGTTTTTGACCAGATCGATGTAGAGATCATCACTGGCGAACGCATTGGCCTGATCGGTGAAAACGGCTGTGGGAAATCCACCCTGCTGAAGCTGATGGCTGGCCTGGATGATCCAACGGAGGGCACGATTGCCCGCAAACGTAAGCTCAGCATTGGCTATCTTTCACAAGAAGTGCCCACCAGCTTCTTCTCGCGTCCCGTTTTTGACGTAGTCACCGAAGTATCGGCGGAGTTTGGTGCGCTGTTGGCCCATCTGCATACGTTGGAAGCGCGTATGGCCGATCCTTTGATCTCGGTTGATCCCGATGCTATGGAGCAGGTTTTAGCGGCCTACGGTGAGGCGCAGGAGCGTTTTGAGGCTATGGGTGGCTACCTGGTAGAGCATAAAGCCAGGACGGTGTTAAGTGGCCTCGGCTTCTCAGCTACCTCCTATCAACAAACGGTAGGCTCATTAAGCGGTGGCGAGAAGAAGCTGGTCAATTTAGCGCGCCTGCTTGTGCAGACGCCCGACTTGCTGCTGCTCGACGAGCCGGATAATCACCTGGATATGCAGGCTAAAGCCTGGTTAGAAGCCTATATTCGTGACTATCCTGGCACGGTGCTGCTGATTTCGCATGATCGGCACCTGCTTGATCGCTGCGTCAATAAAATCTTTTTGCTAGAGGATGGAGCCATCGATAGCTATCATGGCAACTATAGTTATTATGTCGATGAGCGCCAGCTTCGGCTTCAGCAGCGCTACGAGCACTATATGACGCAGAAGGACGAGTTGAAACGCCTGGAAGCGAGCCTGCAACGTTTGCGCGAGTGGGCAAAGCTCAACGATAAATTTGCTGGTCGTATGCATAGCATGGAGAAGCGCGTCGAGCGTATCAAAGAGCACCTTTTGCAGCGTCCGGTGATGGAGCGCGCCAAACTCAAGCTGAAAATGGACCCTGAGCGTAGCAGCCGTAAGGTGCTAGAAGTGCAGGGCTTGAGCGCATCTATTGGCACGCGTGTACTCTTTCAACCGTTTGACCTGACCATCATGTATGGTGAACGCGTCGGCATCGTCGGCGACAATGGGAGCGGCAAAACAACGCTGCTCAAGACGTTACTCGACCTCGTGCCACCCGACCAGGGAACCATCAAGATTGGTCCGAGTGCTGTGGTTGGTTACTATTCGCAAGAGCAGGAGACGCTGCCTCACGAGCGCACGCCGCTCGAATTTGTCACGCGTTTAAAGCAGATGACGGAATCTCATGCCGTGGCGCTGCTGCATCGCCTGCTTTTCTCGTACCGCGATATGCATACTAATATTCGCAATTTGAGTGGTGGCGAAAAAAGCCGTCTACAGATTGCGCGCCTGATGCTGACTGAAGCAAATTTCTTGCTGCTGGACGAGCCAACCAACAACCTTGATATTCCCTCGGTTGAGGTACTGGAGGAGGCGTTGCAGCAATTCGAGGGCACATTGTTGATGGTTTCGCACGACCGTTACTTTCTGGATAAGCTCGCGACAAAGATTGTCGAGATTGGGCCTGGTGGCAGCATCCAGACCTATGCTGGAAATTACGCCTACTATGCGAAAAAAACAAACTTTGGTTTTTAATGCACAAAATATCTGTAGAGCATGCTTAAGCATGCTCTACAGATATTTTGTGCATTTTTATCGTCACTTCATGATCACCCGTACCTTGCCGCTGGGGCGCAGGGTCAGGTTGTTGGCAGGATCGGGCTGGATGTTCTGGTTGGGAACGAGGGAGCCATGATTTTGCGCTGGCGGCGGTGAAGCTCGCCTTCGCTGATGTATAGCATCAATCTTTTTGTTCACTTTTACTATAGCATCTTTTGTTGGATGATGCATGCACGCTTTTCCCACTATATCGACATTGCTGTATGTGTCCGGGTCACATACAGCAATGTCGATATAGTGAATGCAGCGCTATGCGTGGTTGTTTGGTCATCCAAAGATATTGTCGATGCGGTACAATTGCAATACTGGTTGTCGTTTCGTGATAGTTTATTTATTACTGATCCGACCACCTGAGCGCGTAGCGCTAGCCACGGCAGTGGCGTTGGGGGTCGGAATAAGAACGTTAAGGAGTTGAATATTATGCTGCCGTGGTCTGTGGAGCTTGAGGGACGATACGAGGAGCACTGGTTCGAGAGCCAGGCGTTACAGGGCAATCGGTTGGGTGACCCCGCCCGCCGCCCGCTGTGGGTCTATCTGCCGCCCGATTACGACAGGGAGCCGGATCGTCGCTATCCGACCGTCTACCAGATCCAGGGTTTGACGGGCCAGCTTGATATGTGGCGCAACCGCACGCCGTTCCGTAAAAACTTTCCTGAGCTGGTCGATGAGTTGTTCGCGCACCATGAAGCGCCGCCTTGTATTGTGGTCTGGGTCGATTGCTGGACCTCGCTAGGTGGGAGCCAATTTGTCGATTCGCCCGCGACCGGACGCTATCATACCTACCTCTGCAACGAAATTGTGCCCTGGATTGACGCGCATTACCGCACATTGCCGCAGCGTGAGCATCGCGGCATTGCCGGGAAGTCCAGCGGCGGCTATGGGTCGATGATTACGCCGATGTTGCGCCCGGACCTGTGGGGCGGGCTGGCGACGCACGCTGGTGATGCGCTCTTCGAAACCTGCTACCAGCCCGATTTTCGTGCAGTTGTGCGCACCTTGCGCGATCAATATCATGGTTCATTCGACGCCTTCTGGCAGGATTTTCGTAGCCGCCCGTCCTTCTCGAAAAGCGGTGATGAAGATCTACTAAACGTATATTGCATGGCCGCTTGCTATTCCGCCGATCAAGATGGCACGGTGCGCCTGCCCTTTGACGCGGATACCGGCGAGATGATTCCTGAAGTGTGGGAGCGCTGGCTGGCCTGGGACCCAGTGCGCATGGTGCCACAGCATGTCGAATCGTTGCGCTCCATGCAGGCGATCTACATCGATGCTGGTAGGCGTGACCAGTACTATCTTGATCTAGGTGCCGAGGCGTTTCATCGTGCCTTGCAGCAAGCCGGGGTGACTGGTGTGTTCTTTGAACTGTTCGATGCAACCCATAGCGCTATCGAGTACCGCTATCCGTTGAGCTTGAAATACCTGGCTGAACGGTTGTCTCCTCGCTAATACAAAAGTACATAGATAAGCGTGCATGTGGCCGGGACACATGCACGCTTATCTATGTATCTGCTGCATTCTTAATTAGTATATAGATGAGTATTGATTGATTTGCCCATCAATACTCATCTATATATTTTACTGTGTTTCTTATCGTGCGAATATGCACAGCCAGATTGTGCATTCCTCTTGCTATGCTTATGGTGTGAAAAGGAAGCAATGATCAAACAAATAGCAAGAATTATTATACGGAGGAAACGCCATGCCTCGCACATCGTATGCCGCCTCAGCAGTTATCGAGGCTCGTCCTGAAGAACTGTATCGCGTCCTGGCCGATTATCGTAACGAGCATCCACGGGTTATACCAGCGCAGTTTTTGCACGACCTGCAAGTTGAAGAGGGAGGCTATGGAGCCGGAACCATCATCCGCTACCGCACGCGCTCCTTTGGAGTTGAGCGTCCAGCGCGAGCGCGTGTAAGTGAGCCTGAGCCTGGACGGGTGCTGCAAGAAACAATAACCACCTCTCCTCACATGATCACGACGTTTACGTTGACTCCCATCGATGAGGGTCAACGTACGCGCCTACAGATTGCCACGAGCTGGGAACCTGCACGCAACATGCGAGAAAAGCTTGAGCAGCTCCTTTATCCGTACGTAATGAGTCGCATGTACCATGCGGAGTTGCGCTTGATTAATCATTTTATGCGTCGCGTTGCAAGTACTTTATAGATAGACGCATCTTGTGTATAGGTACATATTGATGGTCTAGTAGACCATCAATATGTACCTATACATTATTTATACGCGTTTTAACTACTGGGGTAATCCTGCGGAGAGGACGGCTGATTTTGCGTGCGAGCCGTGCCAGAACTCATCTGCTCGCAGCAATCCGCGATGTTGTCGGCGGCTTCTTGCATACTGATGTCCGCAGCTTGAGCTGCGTTGTTGAGGTCATCCTGCGTGATATTGCGACTATCGCCGTGCTTGTCGTTTGGTGCGCCGCACCCACAGCTCATACACACAGCATTTCTCCTTCTTTATTACGGTATACTACTGCTTTACTATTTGTCGATACACATTCCCCCACGTCCGACAGCCAGAAAAAGTTTTGGCGACAAGTATGGAAGCTGCTTTCCTTTTTGCTTGCATCAATAACTATACTTTTTAATAGATGATGTACAGTGGCGGGGATTGGGAGTATTTTACATGAAGTACTTGAAAATTGGTAAGTGGGGGTTGGTTGCGTTAGGGGTGATTGTGGTCGCGTGCTGCCTGCGCCTGGTGTTAATCAGTCAGAACTGGCCGATGCTGAATAGCGACGAAGGTACGATGGGGATTATGGCCCGGCACATTGCCTATCGCGGTGAATGGCCGATCTTTTTTTATGGGCAATACTACATGGGGGTGTTCCAGGCCTATGTCGGCGCGCTGCTCTTCCACCTTTTTGGTGCGTCGCTTTTTTCGCTGCGTCTGGGCCTCGTGCTGATGAGCCTGGGCTTTCTTGGATGCATGTATCTGCTCACACGGGCGCTATACACACGACCTTTTGCGCTCTTCATCGTATGCTTGCTAGCGTTTGGCTCGTACTATATGCTGGAATACCAGTTACATGCCTATGGTGGTTATTCTGAAATCCTCATTTGTGGTGCTGTTGCATTTCTGCTGGCGAGCAACCTGGCGATAACATCCTCCCCGTTTGTGTCATGGCGTTTGTGGCGTTGGCGCTTCCTTAGTTACGTGGGTTGGGGTTTCGTGGTAAGCATGGGATTGTGGAGCGATTCACTGATATTGCCGCTGGTTGTGACTTCTGGACTACTGCTGCTCCTGTTCTGTTGGCGCGAACTGTTGCGTCTTGTTCCGCCCCTGTGCATCTTGCTCGGTCTGGGCATCGGTGCAATTCCTCTCATCATTTATAACCTGTATGCTGCCCCCGGACAAGACTCTTTCACCATACTCTGGAAGCTGCAACAGGGTGGTAGCCATTCTCTGCTACAATATACATTACCAGCGCTGGTGCACGCGTTGAAGAGCACGACGCTTACCAGTATTCCGATGATTACCGGCAACCCTTTTTGCCCTGTCAGTGAAGAGGTTGATTTACACGACCCTACCACCGCTCACATGTTGAAGTGCACGCTGGTGCATGCAACGTGGGGTGGTGGCTACCTGTTGTTGTTCGCCTGGGCCTTTCTGCTGGTGACGTGGGCTGTATGGGCAGCCTATCGTGCTGCTCGCACACAGTCGCAAGATATGGGAGCGCGTCGTGAACTGGCACGCTTGTGTGCTCGCTACCTGCTTCTATTCAGTGGGTTGATTGCCCTCATCGGGTACGTCGTAAGTAATGCACCGATGACATGGCCCGGTGTGGAGGCGCGGTACTTGATCGGGTTGTGGCTTGTGTGGCCGGTGGTCCTGTGGCCGCTGTGGGGCTTAGCGCGTCCTGCCTTCGCGCAGTTGAGGCTTGCCTGGCGCGTGGGCAAAATTGCCGCGATGGCCGTGCTTGTCTGCCTGGTCGTGATGTCTATGGTGGGGAGTGCGAAGGTGCTT
>DATAYF010000612.1:0-6281 GCA_036272735.1 Ktedonobacteraceae bacterium | reverse complement strand
CCCCCAAAAATTGGGGTGACTGTTCGACGGAATGGCCCTCAACCCACTATTTTCGTTCGATCATTCAGCCCAATTACCAAAAGAACAGTATGCGCCAGTGCAATGAAAAGTCACCTTTATACCTTTCCATTGCACGCGTCTACTCACGTGGAAAAGAACTGCTTCTTTTCCTTAAAAAGAAAGGTGTTACCTTTTTATGCCTCCAGGAGAAAGCCCAGTGCAATGGACCGCCGCAAGGAGTGCAATGGAAAGTTCACCATTACATTGTGACTGTTGACTTTGCACTGCAGCAGTGTGGTCTTTGCACTTGTGAAGACCAACTTTCCAATACACTGCCTCTATACTGATGGGTTTGTAGAGCAGTGCAAAGAAGCGCCGCAAACTCTGCTTTAACAGGCACCAAGAGGCATTCCTGGCCGAAGCTCAAGCTCGGCAGTTGGAATGTCTTTTCTGGTATGAAATTGTTCAACCATGCGACAGCAGTTTTATTCATGAGCAATCTCACGCAGAGGAACACGCACCAGCATTCTCGTGATCTCGAACGAAACTGCTCTCTTCTCTCCTCCCTCTACGGCGCGAGCGCGGATCGTGAGGAAGTGACTCCGGTTTCCAGTGCAGGAGGCAGGAGCGGCAACGTGACCGTAAAAGAAGAACCACGCTCGATCTGGCTACGCACGCTAATTGATCCGTCGTGCATGCGCACGATCCAATCAACAATCGAGAGCCCCAGGCCAGTCCCGCTAGTCCCGCTGCCCCCTGTACGTGTGCGGGCCTGATCAGCGCGATAGAACCGTTCAAAGAGATGCGGCAAATGCTCTGGCGCGATCCCAACTCCAGTATCGTGGACAACCAGTTGCGCCTCGGATGAGGTGGCCTGGAGGCTCACCTGCACCTGCCCACCTGGGTTGGTATAGCGGATCGCGTTGTCCAACAGGTTCATGATCACTTGAATGAGTCTGGCCTCATCGCCGATCAGTAGGACCGGTTGAGACACCTGGACGGAAAGATGGATTCCACGCTCTTGCGCCAGCCCATCCGCATTGGCTGCTACTGATTCCACCAGCAGATCGAGATGGACTGTTTCACGCTCAAATCGTGCCTGTCCCTCATCGCCGCGTGCCAGCGCCAGCAGATCGCTGATGAGGTGACTCAGACGCTTGGTTTCCGCGTGAATGCTGTGCAGCACTGTGCAATAGTCATCTTGGCTGCGTGACCGCAGTAACGCAACCTCGGCTTTATTGCGGATCACCGCGACTGGGGTGCGCAGTTCATGGGAGGCATCGGCGACGAACCGGCGTTGGCGTGAGAAGGACTGATCGAGCGAGTCGAGCATCTCATTGAGAGTCACCGCCAGGTACTGCACTTCGTCGCGCACGGGGGGGATTGGCACCCGCTGGTGCAGATCGCCCCCCTTGATCTTCCGTGCGGTCTCCGCGAGGCGTTGGATGGGAGCAAACGACCGCCCCGCCAGCCAATAACTGCCCACCGCGCAAGCCAACAATACCAGAAAGCCTACCACCAAGAGTGCGGCTACCAACTGATGCAGGAGCGTACGTAATGTGAAAAGCGACTCACCCACCTGGATCACGGCCACCGGTTTTCCCCCGGTGATCAGGGTGCGACTGTAGAGGCGTACTTCTTGATCACTGGTGGACAAGACGGTTCCCTGCCAGGGGGTACCCTGGAGTGGTTGGGTCCAACTTTCGGCAGGCACTCGTAATGCGCGAAAGGCAGGAGTTTCTCCCAAAATTCTCCCGTGCGCATCCAGTAGACGAACCAGCGCTCCCTGATTGACATCCGCCTGTGGCGTTTGCGGCCCTGGTGTGGTGGTGCCAAAACCGGGCAGGGCGACGGTCAGATCACGAAGGGTTAGGGTTCCCTGCTGGAGCACAAGCAGGCTTGCGGTCTGCTGCGCGCGAATTTGCAGATCGGTATCAACACTCGCTTCCAGGGAACGTTCGAGGTACTGGTAGAATACTGCACCGGTGAGCAGAAGCAGGACGGCAAACGCGATCGTGTACCAGGCGGCCAGTTGTAGGCGCAGGCTGAACGGAACGGATCGACGCAGTGTCGATAGCTGCGTGGAGAGGGTCTTCATTGCACCGACTCCTTCAATTGATAGCCAGACCCCCGCACGGTCTGGATCAGGTCAGGTTCTCCTGCCGCACAGAGAGCCTTGCGCAGCTTGCGAATATACACGTCGATCACATTGGACAAATGCTCCGCGTCGTAATCCCAGATATGCTCCGCGATGGTCGTGCGGCTCAAAATCTCGCGGGGACGGCTCATCAACAGATGCAGCAGGGCATATTCCTTGCTGGAAAGGGAGAAAGGCCGTTCGCCCCGCTTGCCTTCATGGGTCCGGGTATCCAGCGTGAGATCCAGAAAGCGCAGCACCGGCGAACGTTCCGTGCCATCTCGACGGAGCACGGCCCGCACACGTGCTTCCAGTTCTCGAAAATCAAAGGGTTTGACCAGATAATCATCCGCGCCCAAATCCAGTCCTTGCACCCGGTGCTCCACCTCCCCCAGGGCTGTGAGAAAGAGGATCGGTAGCGGTTTGTGCTGGTCGCGCAGGCATCGGCAGACCTCCCAGCCATCAAGATTGGGCAGCAAGATATCCAGAATGAGCAGATCATACGGGACCAGACTGGCCAACGCCAGCGCGTCCTCCCCATTGGTCACGAGATCCACGGCGTAATGACACTCTTCCAGGCCGGCTTTCAGGTCTGGTCCGAGTTCTGGATGATCTTCGACGAGTAACAAACGCACATGTTCCTCCTTCGTTCTGTACCAGGGTAGCGCAAGCCGAGTTCTTTACTCTGTACTGTACCTCGTCCACATGAAAGGGGGATGAAATACCCCCCATTTGGCAGAACTACCTGCCACTTCATGCTCACTTCATGTTCGCTTGGTAGAGTACGAGCGACGCACAAGATCCGGGCGTTTCGCATCCTAGCGCCGAGAATAAGGCCCACAAACCGCCAGGGTCGTCATGCATGAGCCGAAGAGAGGAGAAAGAGATTTTCGATGAATGTGACGCAGCTACTTTCCACCTATGGTTATGGAGCAGTGTTGCTGTTTATTATGATTGAGAGCACCGGCATTCCTTTCCCAGGCGAGACCATGCTGCTCATCGCTGCCATTGCTGCGGGAACCACCCATCAACTGGCCATTCCCTGGGTGATTGTCGCAGCGGCCAGTGGAGCAATCCTGGGCGATAATCTCGGGTTCTGGATCGGCCGTGAGGGCGGCTTCCGTCTCTTGCGCCGCTATGGCCGCTTCGTTCGCCTCGATGAGCGCAAGCTCAAACTGGGCCAGTACCTCTTTCTCAAGCATGGCGGCAAAGTGGTCTTCTTTGGACGCTTTGTCACCGTTCTGCGCGCGTGGGCAGCCTTCCTGGCCGGGACCAATCAGATGCGCTGGTCCCGTTTTCTGCTCTTCAATGCGCTTGGGGGTATCGTGTGGGCCAGCCTGGTGGGGCTGGGCGGCTACGTGCTGGGAGACAACATCCATCGCCTGACAGGGCCAGTCGGCATTGGCGCCACCGTGCTGGCAGGACTTGTCAGCATCGCTTTTTTCCTCTTCTTGCGGAGGCATCAACATCGCCTGGAAGAGGAAGCCGAGCGAGCACTGCCTGGTTCCCTGGATGATTACCGCAAGGCGCGGAAAAAAGAGAGGCCATCTCGCGCCTCCCAGCTCCTCTCGCAAACGCCTCGGCGCACCGATAGCTCTCATGGCTCTCGCCTGCGGTCAGGTTCGGGACAGGCCACGGCGCCGGTCTACGAGACGTTTGAGTATGTGGGCCAGGTGGGCCAGACGTTCGCTCCCAGGGCGGAAAGCCGGGAAAGCGACCAGTCCTATATGGGCAAAGCTGAGAAATACTCAGCCAGGAAAACTGTTTTTCATAAAATTATCTTACAAAAGGAGACCGTTGTTCATGAATAAGCAAACTCTTTTCTGGGGTGGCATACTCCTCTTTCTCGTTGGTGTGGCTGCGGGAATCTTTTTCCTGATCCCTGGCATTCCTCACATCATTGCTGACTCGCGCATGCACGTCAAACACGCCATTGCCTTTTTCGCGCTTGGGGTACTGGGCATCCTGGCCTCCGTCGTTAATCGCCCACAATCCCACGCCAGTTAAGCGTCCTTTCGCTTGATCAGGATCGCAACTGTGTTCGCGACCGTCGGCGAACACGGCTTCCAACAGGAACAAGGCGCGCGCGGTGAAATTTTTCGGAGAAAGAAGAACGATCATGAATCTGAACATCTGGCAAATTCTCGTCCTGGCGCTGCTCCAGGGAGTAACGGAGCTCTTCCCTATTAGCAGTCTGGGTCATACCGTGATCCTCCCTGGATTGCTCGGATGGGGCGATCTCGTGCGCAATCAGCAGTTTCTGCCACTCATTGTTGCCCTACACCTCGGCACCAGTATCGCGCTTGTGGTCTATTTTTGGCGAGATTGGTATCAGGTGGGACGCAGCGTTGTGGTCAGCCTCAAGCAGGGGGAAATCCGCAGAGGAACGCAGGAATGGGTGGGCTGGCTCATTATCATTGGCTGCATTCCCGCCGGACTCCTTGGTGTGACCCTGGAAACCCCACTCAAGCAGTTGTTTGCCACTCCTCTCGTAGCTGCAAGCTTTTTAGTCGTGAACGGCTGCATCCTCTTTGTGGGAGAAGTGCTTCGTCGTCGCTCAGAGAGGCGAGCGATGAGTTCTTCCACAGAGAGGCAAAGAGCGTTCCAGCCAGGGGAGGGCGCCGGTTTGCCTGTTGACCAGCAGGCAATGTATCCTCTCCCGTCGCGGATGGTTGAGCCATCATCTGGTAATGCTGGCGTTCTCACGGCGACTGACATGCCAAAGCCGCGAGCCGCCCAGGCGCGTTCCCTGGCTGATCTTTCCTGGAAAGAAGCACTGCTGATTGGGCTGGCACAATCCTTGGCGCTCATCCCTGGAATCTCACGCTCAGGCGTGACGATGGTTGCGGGATTGGGGATCGGGCTCAATCATGAAGAGGCAGCACGCTATTCCTTTTTACTGGGAACGCCGCTCATTGGAGCAGCCGCGATCCTCGAAGTGCCTCAACTCTTTGGGCTTCCCGCCACCACGCTGCTGCTGGTGCTCATCGGGATGGGCGTCTCGGGTGTTGCCGCGTTTCTGAGTACGAAATTTTTGCTCAAGTACTTTGAAACGGGGCGTCTCTATCCCTTTGCCTATTATTGTTGGGGAGCGGGCTTGCTCTCCTTGCTGCTCTTCCTGACTATTCGCTAATGAATGAACGTTCTTTTGAAAAGACACACAACGTTTCTACACATACACATACACATACACAAGAAAGAATAAATGAACATGAATAAGAATGTGGTTTCGATCCTCAAGAATCCGATGCTCTTCGTGGGGAGTATCCTTGGTGCCGTCCTTTGCCTGCTGCTGGGAATCTATTATGCCGTTTCTGGAGTCTATCATATCTCCTTGAGCCATTCCCATCCTCCCTTGAACCCCAAGCTGGATTATACGGCAGTCTTTCTCGTGCTCACGGTGATCTGTGCAGGGGTGGCAGTCCTTGCTCGCCGCGTCGCGCGAATAAAATAACCCGATTCCTTCCGGCTCTCGTCCCGGTGGGGCTGATCAAGTTCTTCGTCATAGACCTGCATTCACAGACCTGCATTTGGAGGCTGGGTAAGAAGAGAACGGCCTGCATCCTCTTCTTACCCGTGGCCTCGCAGAGGGAGGAAGCCATTGAGGAGCAGAAAATGGAAACAAAATGGAAACAGTGCAGCGGTTCCTGAACAGTCACGCTACTCGTGGATTTCGATGCAACGTCATAACTACTCCTTAATATTCTTGTCACTATAAACTACGTCAACGCTTGCGCAATCACGCAACGTCCTGACCAGCACAGATGATGCCTGGCAGAAGAGAGCGGTGGTCTGGTAATCCTCCTCATGCTGATGCCTCCTTTATGCCTCCTTCAGATGCACTCGTCGAAAGATGGCCCATAATGAGAGATCATATCCGACTTTGATGGCTCCAGCCAGCAAGAGAGGAAGGCCCAAAGCCAGCCCCGGCCCCTGCAAGAGGAAGCCAGACACAACCGGGCTGAGGGCGGAGCCACCACTGCGTGCCAGTGACGTGACACTTGCCGTCGCCGTGCGTGCCTCTGGAGCTACGAGGGCCATGGTATAGGCTTGACGGGTGGGAATATCCATCTGTGAGAGTATTTGCCGCAACAGCAAGAAGGCGGCAGCCAGCGGGAAGGTCGGCATGAGCGCGACCAGGGCC
>DATAYF010000611.1:0-4839 GCA_036272735.1 Ktedonobacteraceae bacterium | reverse complement strand
CAGCAGGGCAGAGAGGTCTTTGTAGTACAGGCGTTGATTGTCCTTAGAGTAGGCATCGGTTTTCTTACGCAATGCCAAGTTGTAGACATATCGGCAACACCCAAAGGTCCGAGCAAGCGTCTGCTTCTGCTCGTCTGTGGGGTACCACCTGAATTTGTACGCGCGTTTCTGTTCCATACTCTACATTATAGCAGACATGGTGTAGGAAATCAACAAGGAATGCTGAAAGGAACGGCGGCATGCATCCCCATCGCTCGCAGCAAGGGGTCCTCCGCCGCCGCATTTATGATAGAGAAAAGAGAGGCAGTCATGACAGAGCAAACGAATTCTCAAGGAGTGCATATCGGCTTCGTCGGTGTTGGTGTAATGGGGCGCCCAATGGCGAGTAACCTGTTGAAAGCTGGCTTCCCTTGCACCGTTTATGATATTAATCCTGCTCCCGTTGCCACGTTAGTAGCGCAGGGCGCGAACGCGGCAGATAGCGTCGAGGAAGTAGCCAGAATGAGCGATATTTTTGTAACGATGGTGGTGGATGACGCCCAGCTTGCTTCCACACTTTTTGAGCCTGGTAATGCTGTGCATGCACTCAAACCAGGTTCAGTAGTGATCGGGATGAGTACGATGAGTGTGAGTATGGTGCAGGAGGTGGCAGTCCGGTTGAAAGAACGTGATATACACTACATAGATGCACCCGTGAGCGGTGGTGAGTCAGGTGCTACTCATGGGACATTGAGCATCATGGTTGGCTGTTCCACCGAGCTGTTGGAAAGCTGCCGTCCTATACTATCGGTGTTGGGATCGAATATTTATCATGTTGGGCAGAACGTAGGTGACGGCCAGGCGGCTAAGATGATTAACCAGCTTATGGTCTGTGTGCATAATGCTGTGGCCGCAGAGGCGCTTACGCTGGCTGAGAAAGCGGGCCTGGACAAAAAAATGGTATTTGATATCATTACTAATAGCGCAGGCAATAGCTGGATATTTGGAGACCGGGGACAGCGTATGGTTGCAAGATCCTTTACTTCTCCCAAGAGTGCGCTGAAGATCCTGGTAAAGGATTTAGGTTTCGTGGTAGATAACGCGAACAAATTGGGGCACCCATTGATATTGGGTAGCGTTACGCACCAGTTGTATAAGATGGCAAATAACAAGGGATGGAGCAACCTGGACGACTCAGTCATGATACGACTGATGGAAGACATCTCTGGCATGGACGAGGGACGCTGAAGCCTTAGTAGGGCTCCAATAGAGCGCATGCGTTGCTAGATAGAGTGAAAATACACGACTGAAAGGTGCATTCATGAATAGATTTACCGGAAAAGTTGCCCTGGTCACTGGCGCGGGCTCACAACGAGGTATTGGGCGCGCCACTGCGCTGGCGCTAGCAAAGGAAGGTGCGAAGGTTACGATTACGGATATCGTAGCGGATAATGTAAAGAAGGTAGCATCCGAACTCAATGAGATAGGTCCAGCAGTTGGCGAAGTTGCGGATGTACGCGATAAGCAAGCGATGGTGCAGGTGGTCAAAAAGACAACAGAGCGGTTTGGGGGCCTGGATATTCTTGTGAACGTTGCGGGCATCACCCGTCCAACACCGTTTCAGAATATTTCCGAGGAAGAGTACGATCTCGTGCTCGATATCAACCTCAAAGGCACGTTCTTAACAACGCAAGCCGCTGTGCCTGCTCTCCTGGCACGGGGCGGTGGCGCGATTATCTCGCTCGCTTCGGTATCAGGGCAGAGGGGTGGCGGAGTCTTTGGCACATCAGCTTACAGTGCATCCAAGGCTGGTGTGATGGGCCTGACCAAGGCGCTGGCTCGCGAATTGTCTCCACGCGGCATTCGTGTCAACTGCCTTGCACCTTCTATGATTGATACCGATATCTCCGGTGGTTTGCTCACCGAGGAGCGCGAGGCCGAGCTTGCTAAGGATACTTTGCTGGGACGCATCGGCACAACTGAAGATGTTGTTAAATGTATCCTCTTCCTGGCTTCCGATGAAAGCGCCTACTTAACTGGTGTGACATTGGATGTTAACGGGGGCATGCATTTGCACTAAGTTCCGCAGGCGGTATGTCTCTTGTGGACATGCCGCAGTCTAGGAAATTGATCTATCGTAACATCTCTGAGCAGAAAGTCTAAAAGAAATATGGTCACGTTGACCGAACTTATAGCCCATCTTCCACCTGAACCTGATGAGGCTGGTCTGTTTGGCGAAATCCAGCAGGCAGTAGCCATGAGCAAGCAAAAACTGGTTGTTATCGACGACGACCCGACAGGCACGCAGACGGTTCATGGTATTGAGCTACTGACCACGTGGAATACGCAAATGCTGACTGAAGTCTTGCAAAGAGGAAATCGGTTATTCTATTTGCTCACCAATGCGCGCAGTATGCCAGAAGGCGACGCGATGCAAATCAATCGTGAAACTGCCCATCAACTTGTTACTACCTCGCAAGCGACGAACATTGACTTTGTCATCGCGAGCCGTAGCGACTCAACCTTGCGGGGTCACTACCCGGCGGAGATTTTCGCGCTCGCGGAAGCATTAACCGCCTCTACGGGCAAGCATTTTGATGGGCACCTGATCGTGCCAGCGTTTTTCGAGGGCGGACGGTATACGATTAATAATACTCATTACGTCGCAACGCCAATTGCCAGTTCCAATGTGCTTCAGCCAGCGCATGAGACGCCGTTTGCCCAGGATAGTGTCTTCGGCTTCAAAACAGCCTATCTCCCCGCATGGGTTGAGGAGAAGAGTAAAGGCTATTGGAAAGCAGATCAGGTGCTCAGTATTGGGTTGGAGCGTATCAGGCAGGGGGGACCGGAGGAGGTCGCCGCGAAGTTGATGACGGTGGAAGGCAATCAACCAATTATTATCAATGCGGCGGGGTATGGTGACCTGGCGGTAGTTGTGCTGGGCCTGTTACAGGCAGAGAAGGCTGGGAAGCGTTTCCTGTATCGAACGGCAGCAAGCTTTGTTCGGCTAAGAGGTGCAGTAGAGTTGAAGCCTCTTCTGAGCGTCGATGAGATTCTGGGTGATGCCCGGACAGGCGAAGTCGGCGGATTGGTCGTTGTTGGTTCCTATGTTCCGGGGAGCGGTGCTCAACTTGAGTCTTTGCTAACACTCCCAAACGTCACAGGCATCGAACTGCCTGTGGAGCGTGTAGTACGTAGTGCGGATGAGTCGCAAGCTGTCAGCCGCGAGGTTGGCCAACAACTCGACGCAACGATAAAAACTGGGCGCGTTGGCGTACTCTATACCAGTCGTACGTTGACCGCAGGCACGAACCACTCTGAAAATCTGGCTATCGGTAGGAAGGTCTCACATGCCCTGGTGTCAGCCCTACATGAAGTGACGAGCCGCCCGCGTTTCATCATTGCTAAAGGCGGCATCACCAGCCACGATGTGGCGCAGAAAGGTTTAGGTGCGGCGCGCGCGTATGTGCCGGGGCAGCTTTTTCCTGGAGTTCCGGTCTGGAAGCTGGAAAGTGGACCGCAATCGAAGTTTGAGCATATACCATATGTGGTGTTTCCAGGCAACGTGGGTAGTTCTGATAGCTTGATGCAGGCTGTGAAACTGCTCAGCGCCGACTGATTGTAAAGGTATCCTTTGCGGATGCCTGTGGATGCCTGTGGATGCCTGTGGATGCCTGAATGCAGGCGCTCGTAAAGGGTATACCTACAGCTTAAAAACACGACAGGAGAAAATAGCCGTTTATGCTGGCGAAGACAATTGACCTGGTGAGAGAGGCCCACAGCAAAGGCGTGGCGGTAGCGGCAATCAATACGTATAACCTGGAGATGACGCGTGCTACCGTGACAGCAGCCGAAAAACTGAACCAACCAGTTATCTTGCAGCTTGGAGTACCATCCGTCAAAGCAAGTGGAGAAGTGATAGTGGCAGCAACCCTGGCAGCCGCCAGCGGAGCACAGGTGCCAGTAGCTGTCCACCTGGATCATTGTTCCGACCTGGCTGTCATCGAGGCGTGTTTTGCCTGGGGCCTTTCCTCTGTCCTTGCTGATGGCTCGCGGCTGCCATTTGCCGAGAATATTGTTTTCACCAGGCGAGCTGTCGAACTTGCCTCTCATTATAAGGGCGCAGTTGAGGCTGAGCTTGGCTATCTGGCGGGAACAGAGGATGGAATAACAGTCGAGGAGGTGGAAGCTTCTCTGACCGATCCAATGCAAGCGCGTGAATTTGTTGCGCGCACTGGAGCTACGATGTTAGCTGTATCCATCGGCAACGTTCATGGGTACATACCTCAACCACCACTGCTTGACTTCAAGCGCCTGGCGCAAGTGGCAGCCCAGGTGGATGTGCCGCTGATTCTCCATGGCGCCAGCGGTATACCCACCGAGGATGTTCAGCATGCGATACATATGGGTATTGCCAAGCTAAACGTCAATACGGAGGTACGGACGGCATTCCTCAAGGCTATTGCGCAGTGGGGCATACGGGTTGGATCAGAGCCAGACCCGCGTAAGAAAGGGCAAGATTTACTCGACCTCACGCAAGAATCTATCGCCGCTGCTGAGAGGGTGGTTGCCAGTACGATCCGTACCTGTGCTTTTTTATAGGCAGAAAGCGTATTCCTGGTTGGAAATTTCGACTCCTGCTTCCCAGCAGCTCGGCCACATGATAATTCACATGCCTTGGGCTTGGCGGCCGGCATCACTTGACTGGGCTTAGCGATAGGTAGCTGCCTATGAAGCGAGCTGCACCTTTGTTGCCCGAGATTTTGACACCGGTCAGAGCCAGTACCTGCAAGCCGACCAGCAATTCTGGACCCTGCTTCACCAGGCGGCCAAGCAGTGATCAACTGACGCCACTGTTAC
>DATAYF010000610.1:0-7354 GCA_036272735.1 Ktedonobacteraceae bacterium | reverse complement strand
GTCATGCTTTGTGCTTAAGAGAAACCAACCAGTCCCACTTGAGATATGGAGAAACAGGAGGTGGCCTGAGACCCTGATTGACTGGCATGAAACCCTGGTTAAATTACTGGAATGGTGGTTACAAGCTCGATTTTTGAAGATTTTCAATGAGCGGCTTTATTTGCACGTTCGTCGTTTGGCTTATAGAGGGTGTTCGTTGGCTTTTTAGGTGTAGAGTGAAGAGGTCAATTAAAAACCCATTAAGAAACTCCTAATGCCTTCCCTGCTATGTTATAATGCACCTGAACACTCGTTCTTACTTGTGAGAAAGAAAATTTGCTCAGTCTGGGGGTTGCGTAGATTATGCCGATAAAACAGCTTGCACCCGATGTGGCGGCCAAAATTGCGGCGGGCGAAGTCGTGGAGCGACCGGCATCTGTGGTCAAGGAATTGATTGAGAACAGCATCGATGCAGGGGCAACACATATTCGCGTCGATCTGATGCATGGCGGATTGCAGCTCATACGCGTGACCGATAATGGTTGTGGTATCGCGGCCGAGGAACTGCCACTCGCACTCGCGCGCCACGCCACCAGCAAAGTTGCACAGATCGATGATCTTGAGCATATTCGCTCCCTCGGATTTCGTGGTGAGGCCCTGGCAAGCATTGCAGCGGTCGCGGAGGTCACGCTGGTCAGTCGACCCAAAGATGGCGAGCAAGCCGCGCAAATTGCCACCAGCGAAGGCCAAATCTCGGAGGTGAGCACAGCAGCATCACCTGAAGGCACCAGCATCACCGTGCGCAACCTGTTTAGCGCTGTACCGGCGCGGCTAAAATTCCTCAAAAGCCGCAATACCGAGGTCAGCCATTGCCATCACCTGCTAGAACAATACGCGCTGGCTTACCCGGAAATTCGCTTCAACGTGACCAGCGACGGACGCCAGATTTTTGCCACGCCGGGCAATGGGCAGCTTGCAAGTGTGCTAGTAGAAGTGTATGGGCTACAGGTAGCCGAGCAGATGATAGAGGTACAAGGAACAGCACAGGACGACACGTCTGATTACCCGCTTGTAACGGGATATAGCAGCCGTCCCGCCTGCTATAAGAGCACACGTCAGCATATCTCGTTTTTCGTCAATCGGCGCTGGGTCATGAGCCGCATGCTCACGGCCGCTGTGGAAAATGCGTATAATACGCTGTTGCTCAAAGGTCGGCATCCTGTAGCCGTGATCAATGTTCAGATCGATCCATCCCAACTCGACGTGAATGTGCATCCAGCCAAGACTGAGATCCGCTTCCTTAAAGAGCGGCGTGTCTTCTCCGCCATCCTCCACGCGGTCCACAATGCGCTGCTTGAAGAGCCACAAATGCCACATTGGCAGTCAAACAAAGAAGAGAGCAGCACCAGCAAGAACGCGGAAGGGGACGAGATTGACCAGGAGTTGGCCGAGGCACTGGCAGATGAACCAGAGGCAGCGGGAGAGCAAGAGAGCAGGCACATCCCCGCAGACAACCCATGGATGACCGTCAGCGAAGAAGAGAGCGGCACGCAGCCACCAATCATGTCGCGTCTATGGCAGAGCCACGTGCAAACAGATGAACGCCAGCAAGCGGATGCTAAAGACCGCCAGCCACAGACGCAGAGCAGCGAGCAGGCCGAAGAGATTGACGATATCGTACAGCAGCATCCCATCACCAAAACGACACATCCCGCGTCGTCGCATGCACCAAAGGGTACGACCTTGAATGGTTGGCAACTACCCAACATCGAAGGTGAGCAGCAAAGCATGCCGCTTGAACGCACGGAACAACAGCAAGCGGTCGATGTGCCATCGTTGGGAGCACACATCAATGCGCGACAAAGGCAGAAACTACCACGGCTACGCGTAATCGGACAACTTTCACAAAGCTATATCGTGACCGAGGGCGAAGATGGCATGTATCTCATCGACCAGCACGCGGCACACGAACGCATCTTGCTAGAACGCATGGTAGCGGCCCTCAAAGAGCGAGAAGCCATCTCGCAATTGTTACTGACGCCCCTGGAGCTTGAGCTAGCACCCAGCGAGCTAGAGGCGTTAGAAGAGCATCTCGACCAGCTTACTTCTATAGGCTTTGCCCTCGAAGTGCTCGATCATCATACCATCCAGGTGAAAGCTGTTCCCAGTGTATTGGTGAAGCACGTCAGTGCCCATTCGGTACACGAACTGCTGCTTGAACTGAGCACCGAGGAGAACTTAGGGCATACCGAAAGCTGGGAGGAACGCGCGCTGGCTAACGTGGCTTGCAAAGCAGCCATCAAAGCGAATTACTTTTTGACGGTGAGCGAGATGCGCGAAATGCTGGAGCAGTTAGAGCAGACCAAAGCTCCTTATAGTTGCTGCCATGGGCGTCCAACCACTGTGCATTTTGGCCTTTCGTCGCTAGAGCGAGAGTTCGGGAGGCGCTAGCGCATGCTTGCAGATGTGCTCACAACAGCGGCGCAATGGCAACGCGAGCAAGCATTGCTCACGTATAGTATACCCGAAGAACTGGAGCCACAGCTACGACGTGGACAGCTCGTGGCCGTTCCCTATGGCGAACGCCTGGTGGAAGGCGTGGTATGGCAGTTGCGACCCGACACGGAGCCCGCGCTACAGCAGGACGCGGATGAGCAAGAGCCAGAATCGAACAATGAAAAGCATAACGAGCAGGAACATCTAGAGTTACGTCCTATACGCGAGATTCTGGACCACGAACCAGCGCTCGTGCCATACCAGATGGCTCTGGCGGAATGGATCGCGGAATACTACGTCTCACCACTGGCGCAGATCGCACACATGATGTTACCACCGGGGCTACTACAGCGCTCTCGCTATGTGCTGAAGCTGGCTGAACACCCCGAGGAAATGTTGGCCGAAGCCGGAAATGACACGACATCGCTCTCGCTACGCGCCCTGATCGGATTATTGCTGGCCGATGGTGAAATTGACGTCAAACGCTTGAAAGCGCTGCTCGGTCCCACCAGGACCAGGCGTATTCTCAAAGAGGTCAAAAGTAGCAGCCTGGTGGAGTACGAGCCACAATTGCACCAGGCCAAAGCCAGGCCACTTTTTAAGAACCTGGTACGGCTATGTGCCGACGAGCAGACGCTTGCCAACTGGCGCGCACAAACCGAACAACGCGTGCAGCAAGGCCAGGAGACGGCAGTCGTGCACACAACAGAGACCACACGCGACGTGGTGACAACGAAAAAATCGCGAAGAAGCTTCGACCCCTGGGCATTGCCAGAACCAGTCATGATGTTAACACTCGAACAGCCAGACGAGCAGGCACAGCTCGCTCAACGCCAACTTGCCGCCATCGATCTGCTCCTTCAAAGCCAGCAGCAGAGCGCACAGTGGACGGTGAGCAAACTGTGCACGGCTAGCGGACTCAGCGAGAAACAGTTACGCGCCCTGGTGCAGGAACGAATCATCAGCATTGAAAAAACTGAAGTGCGCCGAAATCCCCTGGCACAACGCAACATTGCGGCCAGCGCCCCGCTACAACTCACGCCAGACCAGCAGCAGGCACTACAATGCATCGTGCAACAACCTCATGGGAACAGACAGCCCATTCTGTTGCATGGCATCACCGGCAGTGGCAAGACCGAGGTTTATTTGCAAGCACTGGCACACGTCATCGCGCAGGGGCAACGCGGCATCGTGCTGGTGCCGGAAATTGCCCTCACGACGCAGGCCATCCAAAGGGTCGCCGGACGCTTTCCCAATCGCGTCGCCATTATTCATAGCGAATTGAGCGTCGGAGAGCGCTACGACGAATGGCGCAGAATTCGCTCTGGGCAGGTCGATATCGTCATTGGTTCACGCTCCGCCATCTTCGCACCACTGCCCAACCTGGGCATCATTATTCTGGACGAAGAGCACGAAGCGGCCTACAAACAGAGCGGCTTCCGTCCAACGTACCACGCGCGCGAGATCGCTAAACAACTAGGCAAGATGCTAGACATCCCGGTCATCCTGGGCAGCGCCACACCCTCGGTCGAGACCTATTATCACGCCACACACAAAGCATACCAGCTTATCGAGATGCCCGAGCGCGTTGGCGCATCACTGCCACCTGTAGAAATCATCGATCTCCGCGACGAATTGCACGCTGGCAACACCAGCATTATCAGCCGCAAGCTCCAACAAGAGCTGGAAAGCGTGCTGGCCCAACAACAGCAAGCGATTTTGTTCCTGAACAGGCGCGGCGCAGCAAGCAGCGTACTCTGTCGTGAGTGCGGTTTCGTCGCGCTGTGTGATCAATGCGATATCCCACTTACTTACCATTCGACAGAGCGTATACTCCTCTGTCACTACTGTGGCAGGCGCAGCCACATGTTACACCAATGCCCACAATGCCACAGTGCCAACATACGCTACTTCGGGCTGGGAACCGAGAAGGTGCAGGCCACCATTCAGCAAAGTTTTCCCACGGCCCGGCTATTGCGCTGGGACCGTGATACCGCGCACCATCGGCACGCGCACGAGCAGCTATTAGATAGCTTTGCCAATCGCGAGGCTGATATCTTAATCGGCACACAAATGATCGCCAAGGGACTGGACTTGCCAGGAGTCACCCTGGTCGGCGTCGTCTCGGCCGATATCGCGCTGAGTTTGCCCGATTACGCCACAACCGAGCGTACATTCACCCTATTAACGCAGGTGGCTGGCCGTGCGGGCCGAGGCAAGCAGCCAGGGAAGGTAATTATTCAAACGTTTAACCCACAGCATTTTTGCATTGACACCGCCTCACGTCACGACTACCACGAGTTTTATCGCACAGAGATAGATGCACGGCAACAGTTCGGCTATCCGCCGTTTCGCCGCTTCGTTAAATTTACCTACCAACATAAAAACCGCCAGCGCTGTTATAACGAGGCCCTACTGCTACATGAAAAGCTGATGGAATGGATCGACCGTCTGGGCATAGAGGAGACCGATATTGTCGGACCGGCCCCGGCAGTCATGGAAAAGGTTCGAGGAAAGTACCACTGGCAAATGATTCTGCGCGGACCCGACCTGCACCGACTCCTGCGCGTCATCGATGCACCCGAGTGGGATATCGATATCGACCCGGTTAGCACGCTATAACAATGGCTACACAAAAGTTGTTTGATACATAAACTCGCTGCTTTAGTGAAGATAGCGTCAGCAGAACATAAAATGCAAGTTCAGGAAAGTGAGAAAGAGGAATGAACATCGAAGAGCAAAAATCGGTGTTTGACATGCTTCATGATGGGCAATTTGTATCCTTTCATCGAAGAGGAGGAGACATTGAGTTTGAAGTAGCTATCTCCTATCTTAACCCAGACACTCAACTCTGATTATACTTGTTTCAAAGGCATTTTTAAAAACTGCCACCAATTTGTGCTTGAGCTATGGGATACGGCAGAAACTATTCATGATCTCCCTACCATCAATAGTTTAGTTGATGATCTAGAGATCGCAAATGCCATTCTTGCATCTAATGGAATAGATGTTGTTTGTATAGGAGGTGGTGCTATTCCCGGTGCAGATCTGCTCATTGGAGGTGATGATATCTTACTCTTTGACGAAAAGCAACAAACTCTAAATATCCGTGACTTAGAAAGCCTTCACCACTCTTATTGGAATCACTGGCTAAGAGAGTAAGATGCCGATCTGCTGAATAAATCAATCGACGAGGGACGCCAGAAACGCACGCAATTCTGGCATCACGATGGCGGCGTGCGTGTAGAACGCCAGGTGTTGAGCATCCGCGACGGCCAGCAGCTTGACACGTGGCACCTTGTGCGCCAGTAGTTCAGCGTGCGCGAAAGGCACCTCGTCATCGGCACAGCCATGCACCACCAGCGTGGGAACCGCAATACGTTCCAATGGATAGGTCGTTATGCGCTCGAACTGCTCCATATCGTTGTGATAACCAACCTGGCGCAGCGTGTAGAGCGTTACCGACCGCAAAAGGTTCTCGGTTTGCAGCGCCGCCGGACGCAAACGTGCGAAGGGGAACAGCGTATAGAGCAAAAAATCAGAGGCGACCAGCCTGCTATAAATACGATTGAACAAGCGGCGTGCAGGCGACCAATTTGCTTGTAACTCCTGTTCTGAATAATGTTGAGCGACACCACTGATCATGACCAGGCCACGGCAGCGCCGTGGATGGCGTAGCGCAAACTGGATGGCCGAGGGGCCGCCGCCAGAAATACCAATGATGGCTGTTTGTGCGATCCCCAGCGCATCCAGCACTGCCGCGGAGAGATCGGCCTGTTCTTCTGGGGTCCTGGCGAGCGCGAGCGGCGTGCGTAGATAGCCGGGGCGCGAGATGGCGATAAACGTGGCATGCTGGCTGCCAACCAACTTGGAAAAGGCAAAGCCTTGATCATAGCCACCGGGCGTACCATGCACGACCAGCACGGCAGGTCCTTGCCCCCACATACAATATTCGACCGGGCCGAGCGCTGTTCCAATGATCGAGCTTTCAGCTTGCAAACGTGCACGTTGCCGACGCAACCAGGCTTGATAAGAGGTTATTAAGCCAACGATAGTGGCAAGCGTGGCAACAGCCACCGCCGTGAGGACAGATACTTTTCGTCTCATGTTTGTTCCAACTTATGAAATGTAACCCGATGCAGAGGTTTTTTCTTCATCCCTCTCGGTGCCTTTATATAACAGCATTCTACTGTAAGATACAGAGTGCACGGTCGAAAGGTTGCAAACTGAAGACTCGCCGTGCTAAAGCAGCGAGGGTTCTGAGCGGTCCTTCCACGCTTCCAACCTTCCTCGTCTCAGGAGGAAGAGTGGCTCTGGTGTGGGTTCGCTCAGACTTTGAGGCGGACGGACTCTGGCACGGGGAATACCCATGCTTCGGGGCAAGCACTGCCCTTCATTTGCCCGTTGTTGCAATCGCTCATGTACCGCCCGCAGGCGCGTCTCCGCACCTTCCCAGGGTACTGCGTACCGGGCACATGAGGGAATGGGATCTGCTGCATCGAGATAGGCACACAGAAAGGCGCTGTAGAGATCCCGCTGCACGGGACCTATGCCCCACCCGCCCGCACGCGCAGGTGTGCCAGCGCTGCGACAATGGCTTTTTGACACAGGTTCCACAGCCGTGACAAAATTGCGAGAGTTTCGTCATGCGTGGGGAGACTTCGAGCAGGGTGCCGCCCGTGCTTGCAACGGTGCGTCTCAATCGCTCAACAAACATCCCTGGAGCGCGAAGTCCCACGCTTTTGCCGTACTGTTTCTGCCATGCTTTATAACTGATCTTTTCGAGGACGATGGTGGTGCCGATGCGCACGATTTCATGCGCCATGCGCCCATGCAGGCTTTTGCGATGCGCCGCCAGTTTGCGTTCTCGTTGTGCCTT
>DATAYF010000609.1:0-3911 GCA_036272735.1 Ktedonobacteraceae bacterium | reverse complement strand
CATTTCATAACTCGAATTCCTCCCATGTATGAGCTAAAACGCGCTTGGGAGAACGGATGAGGTCAGGACGCCCTGCCTGCTGGGCAGCTAAAGCAACGATGATGGTGGCCGTGTAGGTCAAAGCAACTTGCCGAGCGATGGTGAACCAGCCTGCGAGGGGAGGACGTTGCAGATGGAAGAAGAGGAAGACTCGGCCAAAGAAGCGTTCAATGCCACTGCGTTTGCCTAACTCTTCTTTGGTCCAAGTGGGAGGCAAGCAGGAGCGATTTTTCTGGCGTTTGGGATTCCAGGGAATCACTGCGACCGCACCCAGGGTGGCGTGAATCCAGGCAATAAGCTTCAAGCCCCAATAGGCGGCATCCAAGCGAATAAATCGTGGGCGGATCTGATACAACTGCACGGCCCATGCCAGGAGGGGTTGAGCAAAGGGAGCATCATGGACATTTGCTGGGGAAAGGAGAAAAAAGAGTGGCAAACCTGATCCACGACCGATCAGCGTATGGACGCGGTAGCCGCGCAAAAGGGGGCGAGGATGTTGGGCTGGAGCATGGCCATAGGCGGCATCGGGATCAGTCCGACGCCAAGCGAGGATGGGAGCACTATCGATAATCAGGTCGCGGGCTCCGATCAGCCGAGAGCGCAGTGCGTGCAGGACAGTGAGGACAAAAAGGGACTCGTGCAGAGGCGCTCCAGCAACATGGCGGCGTTTCCATTGTTGCGATTTACTGGGAATGCATACCTGGTCATCTTTGCCCATCGGCAAACCGCAGGCCAGGGCGAGGGCAGGCCAGGCGTACAACCAGTCACGCATGTCCTGATAGGACAGCCGCCAGAGCGTGCGCAAGAGGGCAATGAGCAGGAAAGACTCCTCGCTGTAGGTTCGTGGGACCCCACCTGGACCGGCGGGCAGGGGTGGAGGGCACCGATGATGAGCCAAGCGCACTGCCAGGCGACACAAGCTCAGCAGGTGAAGGCTGGTGACGAGAGTGAGGACATCGATGTGTAACGCTGCCCCAAGCTTGGCTTGCGCACGATGATATGTTGGGGGAGATACCGGTGCCTGATCGGTAACGTGTTGAGGTACCATAAGCTGATCCCCATCACGAGGGAACGAGCCTCGTCTGGGATCAGCTTACCCTCCTCTGTCAAGTTAGGAAACGCCCTCAGTGTTTTTGTGCGTAAGTGGTGAAATGGTAGTTCCACCACTCGTCCGTAGGCACTATCGTTACCTGGCTTACCTGGCATCCATTGTTCACATACCGTTGTTCGGTTTGTGGACATCTCGGACATCCACGATCCGATCCTTGCTTTATCCAGTAGAGTTTCACTGCTTGTCACCAACCAGCCAGCGCTCCGGCTGTCCACAAGGTTTTAAAGTCCGGTGCAACTCACCGTAGACTCCGAAGGTATTCATTCCCCCACTCAGCCAAATTCAAGGGAGCGTTTCCATCCCGATCTTGAGGAATTTGAAAGAGAGGGCAGTTCGGGTTTTGGCAGAGAAAGATGCGGTCAGAAAGCTCCATTCCCTCCCATTTCCAGCCACAGCAGTGGCATTTCTTGCTGGAAGGGAAGAAGCGATCCGCAACAAGAAGCTTTTCTCCATTCGGCTAATCGTAAAAGTACGGGGAATCGCACTCCATTTTCACAGGATATGAATGGTACAGCTTACGGGGAAAGATATTCGTGAGGAAACGAGAATGTCAAAATGTCTTTGTGGATGCAATACTGATATAGATGGTGCTCACAGTGCTCACAGTGCTCATAGTGCTCACAGTCGCTGCTGCGAGTACCTTTCTCATGGAACGCAATACCTGCATTCTGATGGAGAAATCACGTGTTGTGTGTACGTAAGCTGTGTGCTAGGCCTTTTCGTAGCTATCGCTGTTGAACAAGGGAAGCTATTTCTTCCTGGAGCGGCTTTTGATCGCGTTGATCATACGTCGTTCGGGCGTGCGCAACTTCCTGCAAATGCCCGTAAGCCCAGACCTTTAGCGCTTTTATTGGTTCTATCAGCGTCTGTCCCAATGGCGTAAGAGAATACTCGACGACCGGAGGCACGACAGGATAGACGACGCGCTGTACCAGGCCATTGCGTTCCATCGCCCGCAAGGTCTGCGTCAGCATTTTTTTCGAGATGCCATCGATCCGCTTGAGCAATTGACCAAAACGCATCGTCCCCCCTTCCAACGCAGAGATGACCAGGGGTGTCCACTCATCAGCGATCAATTGTAGCACTTGCCGTGACAGGCAGTCGGACCGGAAAATATCAGGTTGTATTTGCTGCTTGGTTTCCATACGGTGACTATATCACTCTTTGGTTCCTTCTTACAAGATACAAGCTTTTTGGATATAGTAGCTACTGTCATACTCATCAGTGTATCACACATCGTGATTATCGTCGTTTCAACGTGAGAAAGAGGAAATTTTCTATGGGATCGCATTCAGTGAATGAACATCGCAATCTGCCAGCCACAGTTGCAGGAACGTTCACCATGGCCGAGGATCTGACGGTCACTCGCATGGGGTACGGCGCGATGCAGTTGGCTGGCCCGAACGTATTCGGCCCACCCGCCGACCGCGACGCTGCCGTGGCCGTCCTGCACGAGGCGATCGAGCTGGGTATCACGCACATCGACACCAGCGGCGCCTACGGCCCATATGTCACCAATCAGATCATCAAAGAAGCCCTGCACCCCTACCCCGACTCGTTGCACATCGTCACCAAGGTCGGAGCGTTACGAGACGCCGAGGGCGGCTGGCCCCAGGCGCTAGCTCCTGAGCAGTTGCGCCAGGACGTATTCAACAACCTGGACCACCTTGGACTGGACGCACTCGACGTTGTCAACCTGCGCGTCGGGGGGGTCGGCGTTCCCACTCCTGCCTCAATTGCTGAACCGTTCACGGTACTTGCGCAATTGCAACAAGAAGGACTGATCAAGCACCTCGGGGTGAGCAACGTCACCGCCGAGCAGGTCGCCGAGGCACAATCCATCGCGCCGATCGTGTGCGTGCAGAACTTGTACAACCTTGCCTACCGGGCCGATGACGACCTGATCGACTCCCTGGCCGCACAGGGTATCGCCTATGTGCCTTTCTTCCCGCTCGGTGGCTTCTCTCCACTGCAGTCCGATACCTTGTCAGCAGTCGCTACGCGTCTCAACGCCACCCCGATGGCCGTTGCGCTGGCGTGGCTGTTACAGCGCTCTCCGAATATCCTGCTTATCCCCGGTACCTCATCAGTCGCACATCTGCGTGAAAACGTCACTGGTGCTGTGCTGACCCTTTCCGAGGACACACAGACTGAGCTGAACAGTATTGCTTCATAAGAAGCAGTATTGCGCAAACTGAGATCAGGTTTAACGGCCTGGATGACCAGGGACTCCTTATGGCAGCACGTTGTCTCCTACAAGACAGCGTGCTGCCATCTCTGTTGCGCCGACTGAACCCGTGACGCCTGATCCGATACATCTCTATTGGGGATAGGATGAGGATCACAGCAAAAATCTAAAAGACGCGTCTTTTTGTTCTCACTGTGTCGATACTGATGATGCCTAAGTACAGGCTATCATAAGTCCGTTCCCCCTTCGACAGGAGGCACAAGAGAAGTCACCGCGGAAACAATGGCTCATCAAATCAAGGAGGAAAGCCCTGTGCTTCTGCCCAAAGATAAAAGATGATATAGTTAGAGGTGGAGGTATAAAAAATCGATGGAGCTACGCCATTTTCGCTACTTTATCGCCGTTGCGGAGGAATTGCACTTCAGCCGCGCCGCGGAGCGCCTGTACATAGCACAGCCACCACTGAGCCAACAAATCCAGAATTTGGAACTAGAACTGGGTGTACCGCTACTTGTACGCACCAGGCGTAGTGTGCATTTGACCGCAGCAGGTCGGGCCTTTCTTGAGGAGGCG
>DATAYF010000608.1:0-6676 GCA_036272735.1 Ktedonobacteraceae bacterium | reverse complement strand
TGAAGGGTCATGCGCCGCAGGCGCACCGTTCAGAATGAAAAGGAACGAGATGGACAATGCTACTACACTGTGGACGAAAGATCCCAATAGCGAAAGCGATCTCCTTACTAAAGCGGAAGAGCTTGAGAGTGAAGCTGTTTTCGGGCATCTGGAAGAACCGTTCATTGTTGCTCCATCCTTTGGAAGCACGGAGAGGAAAGTCTCATGTGGAAAGATGCCCTGTTGGTGATCTTTCAGCAAGAGCGTCTGATCAGTGTTCAGGAGGAAGAGCGATGGAAGTGGTCTACTCACGATGTAGTGGTTTTGATGTCCACAAGCGCTTTGTCGTCGTGTGCCTCTCGGTCATCGAGCAGGGACAACGGCACAAAGAATTGCGGCAGTTCAGTACCATGACCAACGAGATTCTGGGATTGAAAGAGTGGTTGGAGACTTGCAGGTGCACCCATATTGCAATGGAGTCAACAGGTGTATACTGGAAACCCATTTATCACCTGCTGGAAGACTCCTTCGAGATCGTGCTGGTCAATGCCCAACATATGAAAAACGTGCCTGGAAGAAAAACGGACGTCAAAGATGCCGAATGGATTGCGGACTTGCTGCAACATGGCTTGCTGAAAGCTTCCTTTATTCCCAGCAGCCAGCAACAGGCGGTGCGCGATCTCACCCGGACTCGGATGCGTTTACTCCAGGAGCGGACCCGGCTGATCAATCGGATTCACAAAGTGCTCGAAGACGCCAATCTCAAACTGGCCTCGGTGGTTTCTGACGTGATGGGGGTAACCGGGCAAGCGATCCTGAGAGCGCTGGTGGCTGGCGAGGTCGATCCTGCGTCTCTTTCCCATCTGGCACGAGGGAGAATGCCTCAGGAAAGAGGACCAGTTGCAAGCGGCCTTGCAAGGGAAGCTGACGGCACATCAGCGTATGCAACGAGAAGAACTGCTTCAGTTGATCGGGACCTTAGATCACTCGATTACCCGCTTCGACCGAGAGATCGCCGACCGCTTGCGCTGGCTCGATCCCCTCATCGAACGCATCGATGCGGTGCCGGGCCACACGCTCCGAAGTATCGAAGTCTTGTTGGGCGAGCTGGGCTGGGACATGAACCACTTCCCAGATGCCGCCCATGCCGCTTCCTGGATCGGCATTTGTCCTGGCAAGCATGAAACGGCGGGCAAAGAAAAGAGTGGCCGCGCCCACAAAGGCAATCGGTGGGCCAAAAGCGTGCTCGTTCAGGCCGCCCATGCCGCCGCGCATACCCAGACCTATCTGGGTGAACAATACCGGCGGATTCGTGCGCGACGCGGGGACAAGAAGGCGGCAATGGCCGTCGGGCACAGCATTTTGGTGATTTTTTATCAGATGGTTAAGACGGGTGAACCCTATCACAAGAAAGGGGCTGATGACTTTACCAACGTTAATAAAGAGAAGATTCAACAACGGCTGATTCGACAACTGGAGCGCCTGGGCAACCGGGTATCCGCCTATGGTCTGATCAAGGATGGTGAACTGCAAACAGTCAAGGTTAAAAGTGCAACCCGCATTCCCCTTGTTGCGCTCCAGCAATGGATTAGAGATAACACAAGGGCCTCTTAGAACGGAAACCAAATGCGGCACCAAGCGGTGCTTAAAAAAAACTCTAAAATAGACGAGAAATCCCTTGTGCATAGGGAGAGGTAAATTTACGTCTCAATTCATTCAGGGGATTTCTCGTCTATTTTAGAGTTTTTTTGACACTTCCCCGGATAAATCACGGGAAATTCTTCCTTCATCCATCCAACTTGCCCATCAGTCTTGCAACTGAAAAGGAGAGGTCCTATGTCCAGAAGCGTTCTGCAAACCGAAGCATGCAGGTTCCCGAGTGCCCCTCGGTACCAACCACATGTTCTGTGGTGTATGAAACCAAACCGACCGTGAGGTGGGTATGATGCCTCATCGCCTTTCGACGAATCTTTTTGCAATGGCTTCACTTCATACAGAAAAGCATAACAAACGTTCTAGTTGTCGTCAATAGGGCAACAGTTCCCCCTGTGCCCAAGCCCCAAATAAGGACTCGCCATTCATCCCCCGCTTCAAAGACGGGGGCTTTCTGGCTCGGTTCCTGTAACTACTCAGGTAGCTTAAAATGAAGGAAGCACGGGATGACCGAGCAAAGAGGCCAGCAAAGCCGAAAGCAAAGGCACGCTCTGCTTACGCAAAGTGGACAGGTAGCCACGAATACGAGCAAAGGCCTATGCTCTTCAAACGAGCGGAAGCAACCAGAGACTTTTTGCTGGGCTTTGACCATGCGAATGTCACGCTCCGCCTGAGAGTTGTCGAAGAGTACCGCGAAGTCATACAAGAAAGCCAGAACGGCCTCTTGCTGTTCCCAAAGTTGGTCCAACAGGTTGAGAGCAGGAGATTGTTTGCGTCGTCCCCGTTTGGGTGGCAAACTGGAGGCGACCAGAGGATCCGGAAGGTTGTCTAGGTATCCGTAGCGGCAGCAGACGTTGATAGCAGCCAACCAGGCGTTGATATAGCGGAAGTGGCAACGTAGATGGTCCCCAGGCTTTGGCATCTTCTACCTGTGCTTTCATCGTCAGCAACCGCTCTTCCATCGGCATCAGATGCTTGGCACTGCGCTCGATCAGGCTGCACAGGGTTCCCTGGCTCATCGAGATGCCCAGGAGGTCTTCCATCACTTCACAGGCGCGATCCCACGGCAAGAGTTGTTGCTCGACCAGATAGACCGCGATGGCTCCAATGCCCGGCCAGCCCACTATCAGCGCACCTTGGTGATTATGAGCAATTTAGAGGATTGGTAAGATACGCTGGTGCGACAGAGCAGGATTTGCTCTGCCGGACATCATTTGTTTCCAACAGAGAACAAATAAGGGAAGCAGGATGCTGCTTTCCCTATTTGTTCTCTGCAAAGAATTCATTGTAAAGCTCTGGTGGAAGTTCCGCGCGAATATCCTCAAATTCGCCCTCCGACAAAGCGTCACGAAAGATGCTCAACACGACCTGAGCATGTTTACGTGCTATGTCTGGTGGCACACCTTCTAGCGCACTTACGTGTTGAACGAATTGATCAACGGTCGAAAAGCAACGATCAGCAACGATTGGCGGCTTCACATCCGGCTTCTTCAAGTAATTTTTGACGCCTTGCGGTAGTTGAGAGGCCGCGTCATGGCGTTCCTTCCACGATATATACTCCGAGAGTGCTTCAAGGGTCGCCTTTGTAGCACGCACTGCTTCTTCCTTTGAAGAAAGCTGAGCGCGCTTGAGTACCTGGTCTATGAACTCATCGTACTTCATGTTTTCCTCATCATCTGCTCAGAACTCTTCTTTACTACCTCGTACTTCTTGAGTAGAAGGACGGCAAATCCTCTGTAAAGGGCACGTGCAAGCAAGGAAAAGGTAACAGATACCGTATTCGTCGCATTGTGCAGGTGTGGAATGGCGCAGCAGCCGCCATTCCACACCTGCACAGAAAAATATGCTCAGCACCGCAGGTACTGAGGAGTCAACACAAACGAAGACCTGAATAGTTACGAGTTTTTTTGAATTTCAGCATAGGTGATTGAACATCCTAGTGCTCTATATCAAAGCACATTTAAGAAAGTGAGCTACTAGATTATGCCCAGGCAACGCAAAAAAGGAATAAAAGGACGTGGCTCGGTTTTTTTACGCAAGGACGGGCGATGGGTAGCGCAGTTCATGGCTGAGGAGGACGGAAAACAGAAACAGCTCTATGCTGCAACCGAAGCTAAAGCATGGCAGAAACTCGATAAGGCATTGCAAGAGCAGAAGCAAGGTATCCTGGCAACAGGGCCACAACAGAAACTTGGAGATTATCTCAACTGGTGGTTAGAGGAAGTCCATAGCCATCTGCTACGCAAAAGTACCTACCTGCGGCATCGCGGAATACTGAATAATCACATTTTGCCTAAACTAGGACAGGTTCAGCTACGCAAGCTCACCACGCGACAAATACAAATGTTTTATAACGAGAAGCTGAAGGAAAAGCAATCGCCAAACTCTATACACAACATGCATGAAGTACTTCATGGCGGGCTAAGGCACGCAGTAAAACTGCGCTATCTTTCCTATAATCCCTCTGATGGCGTTACTCTTCCAAGTAAGAAGCCTCTGCGAGAAGGTCAGTCACTTACGCAGGAGCAGGCGCACCATTTATTAAACGTGGCGCATGGACACCGGCTAGAAGCCTTTATTGCCCTGGCCCTTACCACGGGTATGCGGCATGGGGAATTAACCGCGTTACGATGGAGCGACATCACCATTGGAACAGCAACAGAATTAGGTATGGTCCACATTCACCGTACCGCAGACTATCGGGGAAGATATAAATACCTTGAAGGCGATCCGAAAACGAAGAAGAGCGAGCGAATCGTCCCATTGGCTCCTGCTATATACGCCATTTTGGAACGGCATAAGCAAACCCAGAATGAAGCAAGGCGCAAGGCAGGAGCACGATGGAAAGAACAAGATCTCGTATTTCCCAATACACGCGGCAGCTTTTTGCACTCAGACACTACCCGAGGCGCGTTTTACAAATTGCTTGCTAAGGCCAATAACACACCCGATGAATCCGGTCAGATGATTCATATGCCTCAGATCCACATTCATGATTTGAGGCATACAGCCTCTACGCTTTGGGAAAGCCTCGGCATCAGTGAGAAAATGAGACAAGAGCTGCTAGGGCATACCAAGTGGGAGATCACCAGGAATGTCTATACCCATGTCATTCCTGCAATGCAAAAAGATGCTGCGGAGAGGATCAATAAATTGCTGGATTAACAGATCCCCACGGTTAAAGCCGGAGACTTTCTGCCTCGGTTCCTGTAAATCCCAGCATGAAACCGGCCGCTTTACAACAATGATCCTGGTGGGCAAACAATCTTAAACGACTTGTTCACCAGGATCATTGTGGGATTTTCGCCAGAATACTGTTGGGATCTACATGTTGCGGTATTAGATAACCGAACGAATCGTGCCGCCATCGACGCGGATTGTTGCGCCACTCACATAATCGGCGACCGGGCTCGCCAGATATGCTACTGCTGCTGCAATCTCCTCTGGCCGACCGAGACGGCCCACGTCATTTGGAGCCATGGCCTGCGTCGCGTTGTGTTCGATTTCCTCCCATGTCTCGCCCCAGCCATGAGCCTGGCCCATATGGGTGAGCGCTGCCCGAGCGGCCTCCACCAGAATCGCGCCGGGAGCCACAACATTTGAGGTCACGCCGGTGTCCTTCAGCTCACGGGCGAGGGAGACCGCAAGGTTGTGGCGAGCTGCCAGCGTCGCATTGTAGTCCGGCCCACCGGCCTGAGGCTGTTGCGACAAACCACCGCCAATCTGGATCACTCGACCCCAGTGGCGCTCGCGCATCTGCGGGACCAGGCGCCGGATCATCCGCACGCCAGAAATCACGTTGTTATTGTATATCTGTGCCCAGTTCGTAGCCGTCGCCTCCGTCCATGAGAGGAAACCCATGATTCCGGTAGTGTTGAAGACTCCGGCATTGTTGACCAGAATATCAATAGGTCCGCCGGAGAGCGCCGCAGCGGCAACCGCGTCAGCCCCGGCGTCGGTGGTGAGATCACCAAGAGCAACCTCGGCGCTCCCTCCTCCGGCGCGGATCGCTTCAGCAACCGCGTTAGCTCGGCTTTCGTCGCGACCATGCACCACCATCGCCACGCCCTCCGCAGCGAGCAGCTTCACAATCGCCTCGCCTAGCCCGGAACTCGATCCGGTCACCAGTGCCCTCTTCCCAGCCAGTCGTAAATCCATATTCATACCTCGTGTTTCACTCACTTGATCGCAGGCACTTCACCTGCATGTCTGTAATGGTATACTGAAAGGAATCACAGGACAAGATGAGCAGCATTCATAGGAATGAGACTCCTATGGTTCACTCGGAAATCGTTCCCAACCCCTGGATAAAGGAGGAGCGTTTGGTACTGAAGCCTCAACAACAAGACCATCGTCTGCAGGAACTTGGAGATTTTCTGCGGACGCGCAGGGCAAGGCTGACCCCTGAAGAGGTGGGACTGCCGCGAGGGAGCAGGCGCAAAACGCCTGGACTCAGACGAGCGGAAGTGGCCCAGCTGGTGGGTGTCAGCGTGGATTGGTACACCTGGTTAGAGCAGGGACGTTCTATTACGCCTTCCACGCAGGTCTTAGAGCGCCTGGTGCAGACGTTGCGCCTGGATGCCCATGAAAGAACCCATCTCTTCCTCTTAGCCCAGCAACAGGCACCGCCGGCGCTGTTGCTGGAACCCGAGATCGTGAGTCCAGCGTTACAACATTTCCTTGATCAGTTTGGCACTCGTCCAGCCTTTGTGTCAGGAAGACGATGGGATATCCTGGCCTGGAACGATGCCGGATGCGCGGTCTTTGGCGATTACCGCCGGAGGACCGCCCCCCGCGAACGCAATACGATCTGGGGCATCTTCACCAATCCCCTGGCTCGGCAAGTCATCGTCAATTGGGAAGAAGATGCGCGACAGCTCTTAGCACAATTCCGAAGCAGTTGTGGTCGTTATCCTGGAGATGCCCAATTGACGGAGTTGATCCATGATCTCCAGCTCTGCAGCCCGGAATTTCGTGCCTGGTGGCCTGATCATGAAGTCCTGAGTGGACAAGAAGGGCGAAAAATGCTCAACCATCCACAGGT
>DATAYF010000607.1:0-6571 GCA_036272735.1 Ktedonobacteraceae bacterium | reverse complement strand
AAGGGAGGCCGCTACCATATACGGTGAAGCCGTGTCCCCGTATATGGTAGCGGCCTCCCTTGCGGCGACCATTTATCCAACACACGCGATGAGACACGTCGGCCCAGTTGTGTTATACTCGGTCGGAAGACGAAATGATCTTCGCCATTACTCGCTGACTGACTGAATGATAGAGAAACACCTATGTCCGAATATATTTGGGGTCGGAACCCCGTTCTGGAAACGTTGCACGCCGGGCGCAAGGTCAAGCGCATATTGCTCGCCGAGGGGCAGCGGGAAGCGCCGATCATGAACTCGATCATGCGCGAGAGCGAGCAGCGCCGCGTACCGGTCGAGATGGTGCCACGGGTACGGCTCGATAAAATCAGTAAAGGTGCGGTACATCAGGGTTGCGTCGCGGAGGTGGCAGAGCGTAGCTACGTGGATGTCGAGCACATACTGGCACACGCCGCCGAGCAGGGCGAAGCGCCGTTTTTACTCCTGCTAGATGCCATCCAGGACGTGAACAATCTGGGATCGCTGCTGCGCACAGCCGAGGCAGCAAGCATGCACGGCGTGGTCATCCCACAACACCGCGCCGCTGAGGTCAACGCCACCGTCGTTAAAACCTCGGCGGGCGCGACCGAACACCTGCTGATCGCGCAAGAAACGAATCTGACAAAAACCATCGATGCTTTGCGAAAACAGAATGTCTGGGTGGTTGGCCTGGCTGGTGAGGGCAAAACGCTCTATACCGACGCCAATTTGACAGGTCCACTCGCGCTCGTTGTGGGTAGCGAGGGTAAAGGCATGGGGCGACTCGTGCGCGAGCATTGCGACGTGCTAATACACTTGCCCATGCTCGGCTCCATCAATTCGCTGAATGCTGCCGTGGCGGGCAGTATCGCCGTCTATGAGGCGTTGCGCCAGCGGCGGAGCCGTACACAAAAATAGGTACTCTTGGGGCACTTGTTACGTGCTTTCCAGGCGTAGCGTCTATGCATATAGCAATAATGATACGTATTCTGTGGGAGAAGCTTAAAAGTGTTACAAGGTTTTAGCAAACGTAGCGTATTTTACCTCTATGGATTTGTCGGCTTTTTGCTTGCATTACAATTATTCAGCGGCCGCGCCTACGCCGCTGGTCAAGCTCAAATTACTATTTCTCTGCCCAATAACGCGCCGCTTATCGGTCACGTTGGCACGCGTGTGCACCTGGCTGCCTCGGGTTTCCCGGCCAATGCCAAGATCGACCTATTTACGACGCCAAATGGCGACGCAACAAAATGTACTCCGGCGAACTTACCAAATCCCGCTGCCGCTCAACTGACGGCCTTTGCCACCTTGCCCACCACCAATGCCGATGGACAGGGCACATTTCAGGTAGATACAACCTGGCCCTCCAGCGCCAAGATGGCTACCACCAACTACTACGTGTGCGCCATCGCTGAAACAGCCGCGGGTACTACGCCCACACCTACTGCTACGCCTACGGCTGGTGCTACCAGCAACGCAGCGCTTTCAAAGGACTCCTTCACGGTAGCACAACAGCTACAACTGGCGGTTTCAACACCCAACGTGCAGCCCGGTGGATCGGTAACGATCACCGGTTCGGGCTGGTTGCCCCCACAACCTTTGGGCATCGTCATTGTCGATGCGAACGGCAACCAACTGGCAAGCAAGACGGTGCCAGCCAGCCAGCTTAATCCAACGTCAGGAAACTTCTCCATTGACGTACCAATTCCGGCAAATGCCGCCGCAAGCACCTACAGCATCAAAGTCACCGCCATCAACGAGCAGACGATGACCCTCACGGACAACAACGCGATTACCGTCGCTGCTGCCAGTGCCTCGCCAACCGCTACCAGCACGACGCCAACCGTCACGCCCTCGCCAAGCGCCACTGCCCAGGCGAACGGCGGCAATGGCAATAATAACAGCGGTGGCCCAAACTTCCTCGCCTTTGGTCTGGGTGGTCTGGGCATCATCTTGATTATCGTTGGCCTCAGCGTCTACTTTTCGTATTCAAGGCAAGCCAGACCAATCAATTAGCCATACCTATGAGTTGCTTGAAAAAGCTTTATAAAATAGAGATGAGTGTCGATGGATTCGGAAGCCATCGACACTCATCTCTATGCTACCAGTACAAAACCATAGCTGCTTACGTTTGTATTAACGTATATACATGTAGCTACTGAGTCCGCGACTCAGTAGCTACATGTATATATAGCATATCTATATGGCATTAGAGCGACAACCGTTTGAAGATGCGCTCAGGAATGTTACGCACTACGAACATAATCGGCCACCAGAACCACGGCACATACACCACATCTTTCCCCGCCCGCATGGCCTGGTAAATAGCATTGCCCACACTGCGCGGTTTGGCAAAGAGCAGCCCTTGTTTCACGTGTGCCGTCATCGGCGTCGCCACAAACCCTGGCTCAACGGTCAGTACAGCTACACCCGCAGACGCCAGGCGATTGCGCAAACCCTGCATAAAGGCATTGATTGCCGCCTTGGCTGCACCATAGGTATAGTTGCTCTGGCGTCCACGGTCCCCCGCCACCGAAGAAATCACCGCCATGCAGCCGCGTCGCTGCCGCTCAAAATAACGCGCACTAATGGTCAACAGCGCGATGACGCTGGTGCAATTAATCGTAAAGTTCTTCAGCGTTGCTTCAACATCCTGCTCAAGCTGACGCTGGTTTCCCAGGACGCCGTGCGCAATCAGCAGCATGTCGAGACTGCCCAGCGTCGTCACGGCCTGCTCGAACATTGCCCGGTGCTGATCGAGTTCACACAAATCAAGCACGTAGGTCTCGACGCGGAGCGCTCCGCGTACGCGCAGGTCGGCAGCGACAGCGGCCAGTTTAGCAGGCGAGCGGGCAACCAGAAACAGTTCCGCCCCATCTCTGGCAAAGCACTTGCTCGTCTCCTGCGCAATCGCCGAGGTCGCGCCAATCACCAAAACCTTCATGCCCCCTCCTCTTGCTCGTGCGCTGGTGTCACGCGCCGCCAGAAGCTGGAAGAGAATTGTGGATCAATGTATTGTTCGAACGTTTTCCACTGTGGGAAATAGCGCTGAAAACTTTCGGGGGCCATGCGAGCATCCTTGGCTGGATAGACCGCACCACCGCTTTGCAGCACCAGCTCATCAAGCTCGGTGAACAGGCGCAGCGTTCTCGCACCATTGTTGGCAAAGTCCAACGCGAGCGTCAGGCCCGGACGCGGGAATGAAAGTAGGCCCGGCGAGGGCACGTCGCCAAATTTTTTGAGCACGGTCAAGAAGGAGCCTTCGCCCGAATGGCTGATGCGCTCAAGGATTTCCTGCATGACCGCGTAGCTGTGCGCAAATGGCACCACGAACTGGTACTGCATGAAGCCGCGCTTCCCATACATGCGATTCCAGCCATCAATAGCGTCGAGCGGATAGAAGAATGGCTCGTACGGCATGACTTTACGCACCTGTTTACCCACTTGCGCGTGATAATAGGCCGTGTTGAACGCTTTGATGCTCAGCATGTTGAGCACAAACGAGGGCATATCCACCGGCACCGCGAGCGGCAGTTTGCGCGACGGCTCCTTTTCGGCAAAGCGCCCCGAACGCTCGTGGTTACCGCGCATGAACATTCCCCGACCAGATTGATTGCCATTTTCCAAGCAATCAATCCAGGCCACGGTATACTCAAAGTCGCTATCCGAATCAGCCGAGATATCCATAAACTCTTTGAGCGAAGTGAAGCGGATGCGTTCTACGTCGATGTAAGGACCATTGATGGAGAGCAGACGAAATTCCGCCCATAGGATAATGCCGGTAAGCCCCAGCCCGCCAATAGTGGCACAAAATAGCTCACTATTTTGCTCGGGTGTGCACAGCAGGTGCTCACCGTTGGAGCGCACAAGTTCGAACTGGGTCACATGGCAGCCAAAGGTTCCAGCCTTGTGGTGATTTTTACCGTGCACATCGTTAGCAATCGCGCCGCCGACCGAAACGAACTTGGTCCCAGGCGTGACGGGCAGAAACCAGCCACGCGGCACGATCACCTCTAGAATCTCGGCCAGCGAGACGCCCGCCTCGCAGCGCAACACACCAGTCTTATCATCAAAGGCGAGCAGCCGTCTGAGATGACTGACGTCCACAGAGACGCCACCCTGGTTAAGACAGCTATCGCCGTAACTCCGACCATACGCGAACGGCAACACTGACCGTTGATAGGTCTGTAAATCGGGAAGCTCATCGCGCCAGTATACGGGCACCACCTCACCAGGAGTCACCTCCGGGTAGCGCCCCCACGAACGCGGAACAGTATTGTCAGCAGCCATAATGCTCATCCAGACCTCGATAATTCTTCACAACACAGCGTTACGCTCTTCTTCCGCACACCAACGCCACTACGTGGCGAGCGCTACACGCTCAGGTGGTCGGATCAGTAGTACGCTCTTCTAGTACAACGGATACTAGCGAAAAGGAGCAACGCACGAGGAAGAATGGGGCAACTTTCACCACAGCATTATAGCACGTAGCGTTCGTTAGAGGCAGGAGTATAGCAAAGCACGCTATTTTTCGGCGCTGACCACCTGGTACATCCAGGGTAAGGAGAAGATAAGCTTACGTTCCCATGATTTTACATGAAAATGAATGGAATTGGCAACTTGTCCGTAATGTTTTGACACGCTATAATGAGGAGAACACTTTTCACAAGATGTTCCCTCCGACGGCTATTTTCCTACCTGCATATAAAAAGAAAGGCGTACATGCACCTATGACTACTGCTCAACAGGGGCCCAGTTTCGCCCGTGATATTCAGCCGCTATTCCGCGAGAGTGATCGAGATGCGATGGACTTTGTCTTTGACCTTTGGGACTACAACGACGTTCGTGAGCACGCCGAAGACATTCTTGATCGCTTGCAGGATGGAACGATGCCCTGCGATGAAGAGTGGCCCGAAGAGCGGATCGAGCAGTTTCGCCAGTGGATTGCCGCAGGCGCCCCCGCCTAAGCTCATCATCGCGCATCCACCGGAAATTGTTCTGCGGTGGATGCGCAAATAACTTTCAACGTATTTATGTTATTCTATAAATAAGATAACTGCCTAATTCGATATATTCGCTAGCAAATGAACGCATACACGTATACTCGCCTGGTCTTCTATCACCTCGACTACGCACGCGCTCATGAGTTATACTAAGGACATATTGTCGCGCTATGTTCACTGAAGAAGGAGCGTACATTTATGGGCAGGACCCCCAATATGACCGACTATGAGGCCGAACGTCGCAACTTTTCTCTGGAAGTCCCCGAATATTTTAATTTTGCCATCGATGTGATCGGCAAGTGGGCACAAGATCCCAATAAGCTAGCCATGCTCTGGATTGGGCAAAACAACGAAATAGAACAAATTACCTTTGCCCAATTCGCCGAGCGTTCCAGTCGTGCGGCCAATGCCTTCGCTAGAGCGGGCATCGTAAAAGGCGAACGAGTACTCCTCATGCTGCCACGTATTCCTGAATGGTGGGAAGCGGCTCTGGGCCTAATGAAACTAGGAGCCATTCCAATTCCCTGCACTACACTGCTGACGCCCAAAGATTTACAGTTCCGATCAGAAATTGCTGAAACTATCGCAATCATTACTAATAGCGAGGGCGCGGCAAAATTCGACCAGGTACGCGACCAGTGCCCTTCTGTGCGCGTGCCAGTCCTGGTTGAGCATACCCATGAGGGCGTCAAGCGCGAAGGTTGGCTCAATTATCAAGCCATGCTGCAAGACGCTTCGCCTGAATTCACTGGCGAGAAAACCCACAGTGATGACCCTTGCCTGATCTATTTCACTTCAGGCACGGTCGGTTATCCCAAGATGGTATTGCATACTCAGGCCAGCTATCCCATCGGACACACGATTACCGCGAAATACTGGTTAGATCTGGATGCGAACGATTTGCATTGGAACGTCGGGGAGCTTGGATGGGCAAAGGCAGCCTGGTCAAATTTTTTTGGCCCTTGGGTGATGGGCGCGGCAATGTTTATTCAAGACGCACGGGGCAAATTCAACGCTCTGGAGACACTAGAAATGTTGCATGAGTACCCCATCACTACGTTCTGCGCCCCGCCTACTGTCTATCGCATGCTCGTATTAGATGAGCCGATGGCGTATCTCAGCGCCAATCCACCGAAGGCGTTGCGTCATTGCGTCGGCGCGGGCGAACCGCTCAATCCTGAAGTCATTAAAATTTGGGAAAAAAGCACCGGCATGACTATTCGCGATGGCTATGGGCAGAGCGAGACGGTACTGTTGTGCGGAAACTTTCCATCACTGGCCGTCAAGCCTGGCTCAATGGGAAAGCCTTCGCCGGGTTTCGAGGTCAGTATCATTGATTTCGACGGCAGTGAACTACCGCCCAACAAGGAAGGCGATATTGCGGTCAAGATCAAGCCGCAGCGCCCAACCTGGATGTTCCGCGAATACTGGCAGAATCCCGAAGCCACGAACAATTGTATTCGCGGCGACTGGTATATCACCGGCGACCGGGCCTACAAAGACGAGGACGGGTATTTCTGGTTCGTGGGTCGAGCCGATGATGTGATTATCAG
>DATAYF010000606.1:0-40253 GCA_036272735.1 Ktedonobacteraceae bacterium | reverse complement strand
GGCTCCTGGGTGCTAAAAGAACGTCTGTTCCAGGGATAGCAGCTTCCCTGTGCGGTGTCAAGTGTTTCTGATCCGTGTTTTGTTTGTCTGACTGCCTGCCACCTCTTCCCCTCCTCGAAGGAACGGCGCTTCATCCCCCGCTTCAAAAGACGAGGGCTTTCGCGCTCGGTTTTCTGTAATCAAGCGGCTAAGCGGTAGTGGCTGTTGCGGTAATTGATGGTAGCAGGTCTTGCAAATGTTCCAACCAGTTTGTGCCGAGCAGACGACGAGGGATACGAATCACCCCCTGCTGAACGTGTGCTTCATTGCGGAAGCGTTGGTAGAGAATGATGCGGTTTGGTACAATTGTGCGTTTGACTGTTAGCACCAATTCACTATCCTTCATTGTGATGGCCTCGTATCCAAGGTTGGCGGCCTGGACTTTGAGTCGAACCAGGGTGAGCAAGTTCTCCACAGGATGCGGCAGGCTGCCGAAACGGTCGCTTAGCTCTGCAGTCATGGTCTCGACCTGTTCTAAGTGCCCGAGATTAGCAAGACGTTGATAGAAATTAACCTTCAAGGTCCGATCTCCAATGTACTCATCAGGAAGGTAGGCATCTAGCGGCAGATCGACGGTGACGCCTGGCGCTCCAACTTCGACCTGTTTGCCCTGCATTTCCTGAACCGCGTCGGCCAGCAATTTACAATAGAGATCGAAGCCGACCGAGTTCATAAAGCCCGATTGTTCCGCTCCCAGCAGGTTCCCGGCTCCGCGAATTTCCAGGTCCTTCATGGCGATACGGAAGCCCGCGCCCAGTTCAGTCGCTTCAAAGATGGCTCGTAGACGTTTTTCCTGGATCGGTGTGAGCTTAGCCTCTTTATTGTAGAAAAAATAGGCATAGGCTTGATGAGTACCACGCCCAACGCGCCCGCGCAATTGGTAGAGCTGTGACAGGCCAAAGTAGGCGGCATTATTCACGATAATGGTGTTGGCATTTGGAATGTCAAGGCCATTTTCAATGATGGTGGTTGAGATAAGCACGTCGAATTCGCCATTGGCGAAGCCGATCATGACACGCTCCAACTGGTCCTCGTTCATTTGACCATGACCGACAGCAATACGCGCTTCAGGGATCAGGCGTTGTAACCTTTGTGCGACCATTTGGATACCCTGGACGCGGTTGTGCACAAAGAAGACCTGCCCTCCACGATCAATTTCGCGTAAGATGGCTTCACGTACCAGGTTCTCATCGTACTCGCGAATGGTGGTGCGAATGGGCAGGCGTTCCTGGGGTGGTGTTTCGATAATGCTCATGTCGCGTAAATTTACCAGCGACATATGCAGGGTACGCGGAATTGGTGTGGCTGTCATGGTGAGCACGTCGATTTCGCTGCGCAATTGCTTCAAGCGCTCTTTATGGACCACGCCAAAGCGCTGCTCCTCGTCGACAATGAGTAGGCCAGGATTGAAAAACACCACGTCTTTTTGCAGCAGCCGATGCGTGCCGATGATTACGTCAACTTTGCCGAAGGCGAGATCTTCCAAAACTTGTTTTTGCTCTTTTTCCGAGCGGAAGCGGCTGAGCAGTTCAACCCGTACTGGATACGCCTTGAGCCGTTCTCTGAAGTTGTTGAAGTGCTGCAATGCCAGAACTGTAGTTGGCACGAGGATTGCGACTTGACGTTGATCGAGAACAGCTTTAAACGCGGCGCGTAGTGCGACCTCGGTTTTGCCATAGCCAACGTCGCCACATACCAGGCGATCCATCGGTTTGGGGCGTTCCATGTCAGCTTTTACTTCTTCGATGGCGCGAGCCTGGTCTGGCGTCTCTTCATAAGGGAAGGCGTCTTCAAGTTCTTGTAGCCAGGGCTGCTCGGCATCGGAGGGAAATGCATGTCCAGGGGCTGCTTCACGGGCGCTATAGAGCCGCAAAAGTTCGCGGGCGATATCCTGCACCGTCTCTTTGACGCGTGTTTTCGCGCGTGTCCATTCGGTGGTGCCTAATTTGCTGAGTGCAGGCACGGCATCGCCCATGCCAATAAAACGGGTCACGCGGTCAAGCTGGTCGGTTGGGATGTAGAGCTTGTCGGTACCTGCGTATTGGATGAGTAGATATTCTCGCTCCACGCCGGTCATGTTCAGCTTGATCAGTCCCTGGAATCGACCAATACCATGTTCCTGATGGACGACATAGTCTCCGGTATGAACCTCTGACAAGAACGAGGCGGGCGTCACCGGTTTGCGACGTTGGCTCCCTCGACGTTTGGACCAGCCAAAGATCTCGGTATCGGTGTAGAGCGCAATCGCCAGGGAATGGGACTGCCAACCCTCCATCATCTGACCTTGAATCAGCGTCAAGGTGCCTGCTTCGGGCAACTGATGAATGTTTGTGCCGGGACTTACATGGATAGTTGCTTCCTGAAGGATGCTTTCGTCGCTCAATACTTCTGCCATACGACGGGCCTGGGCGGTAACAATGATGACGCGTTCTCGATTGTTGAGCGCTCTTCGGCATTCTTGTACAAAAGCTCTGAGTCTTCCACCATACGAATTCGCGCTGCTTGAGGTGGGCATGAGATGTTCGGTATCGTTGCTTGGGAAGTCAAAATCGTTTTCAGCCAGCGAGAGAATATCGGCAAAACGAATTTGCAGGTGTTGTTGAATGGGTAGCTCTAGTTGTTGCCAGGCGAGATGTGCCGGGCGGAGATGCGCAGGATTTTCACGCTCACGTTCGAGATTTTGCATAATCTCCTGAGCTTGTGCATCTATGTCCATAACGCGGTTCTGAATGCTGGTTGGATTATCAAGTATCAACAAGCCATTTTTGGGTAAATAGTCGAGGATGGTGGCTTGATCATGCAGGTACGGTAGATAGAAGGCGATATCTTCGAAGGAGTGGCGTTGACGTAGCTGTTCCAGATCGTGCTGCCAGCGTTCTTCGGCGTCGCGGTGCAGAATGTTGCTATCAAGTTGCGACAGCTCTTGTACCGCCTGTGGGCCGCGAATAGGCAATGCCTCGCGTGCGGGACCGATGATACAAAAATCGATAGGGTTGAGCGAACGTTGCGTTTCCTGGTCAAATGTGCGTAGAGAATCGATTTCATCGCCGAAAAACTCGATACGTACTGGATGTGGGAGCGTTGGCGGAAAGAGGTCTATGATGCCGCCTCGGTGACTGAATTGTCCTGGCTCCTCAACCTCAGGTGCTGGTTGGTAGCCGAGGTCGTAAAGTTGTTCGAGCATGGTCGTAAGATCAACTTCTTGCCCATTTTCTAGCTTTACCAGCACAGAAGAAAGTTCGGTAGGCGGGATTACCAGTTGGGTTAAAGCACGGGCCGAAGCAACTACGATTGGTGTGCGTTCACGTTCAACCAGCGCGATGAGTGCTTGCATACGTTGTTGAGTAGTGAGAGCATCGCCGATCAGGCGTTCGTAGGGAAGCGCGTCGCGATCAGGCAGATAGAAAACATCGCTCGGGTTGGCGACAAACGTTTTGAGCGTTTCGGCTGTTTGGTTGGCATCATTCTCATCTTTCGTTACTAACAATATTGGCTGTTTTATGGACGAGCTTATAGCCGCTGCTACGAACGGGCGTGCAGCTTCAATGATGCCAGTAAGCGGCGGTATACTTTGTGCATTACGCAGTTGAGCAAGTAAACGACGGTATTCAGGTCTTTGCGTTAAGAGCGTGCATAGTCCCTGTAAATTCACAACATCCTCCAACAGCACAATAGACCTTGCCCCTACGTGTATCTACCGTAGGGGTGAGATGTGCCTTCTCCACGATTGTATTGTCGACTCATAAATTATACAATATCTGGATCTGCCTGGTTTTGCTCTTCCTCGCGGCGGCGGCGTTCCTGCTCCCGTCGCTCCCGTTTCATGCGCTGTTTCTCTTCAGCCAGGCGTTGAGCTTCAGGATCGAGATTGACCAGGTTCATGGCTGCGTTGATGTCCTGACCAACAATGGTTGCAAGCATCTCAATCACGCGATCTTCGCTGGTCGTAAGTTGAATACGCTCATCCGTTGAGGGCACTCCGAGTACATAATGGATGGTGTCGGCACGACGTTGCGCTGGACGCCCGATACCGATACGCAAGCGCGGAAATTGCTGAGTGTGTAAGTGGTGGATAATGCTATCGACGCCGTTATGACCACCAGCACTCCCATTTGCCCGCAGGCGTATTTTTCCTACTGGAAGATCGAGGTCGTCGTAAATGACCAGCACATCCTCCGGCTGAAGTTTGTACCAACGTACCAATTCGCCAACCGCCTCGCCACTATTGTTCATAAAGGTCAATGGTTTTACCAGTACCACTTTTTCAGTGCCAAGCATGCCTGGGGCGATCATAGCTCGCCCATGTCGCTCCCATTTCCAGGAGCACTGGGTGGCTAGTTTATCGACACAACGAAACCCCACATTATGGCGGGTCTGCGTATATTGGGAGCCTGGATTACCGAGGCCGACAAGTAATTTCATCATATTTATGCTGTCAGTTAGCGACCAAATTCCAGACGCTTCGCCAGGTAGGGAGGTAAGCCAGACTGGATGATCTTCTCCTGTGTTTGTTCGAATGGATAGGGCACGCGGTAGAAGGTAAAACCGCGTTCAGTATCGTAGATCATAAACGATGCTCGTGGATCGCCATCGCGTGGTTGACCCACCCCACCTGGATTAATAATAGCCCGGTAATGTTCGGGCGCGCTCCAGGAACCTTCTGGTGGCACCAGCATTTCATTGCTAATCGAGACCATGCTCTGGCTCAGGCCTAACAAGGTAAGCAGTTCGTCAATTTCTTCGTTCAGACGCCCTTCTGCTTCCTGAATCGTGTTCTCCGACGTCGTTGCTGAAGCGGCGGCTTGCTCTGTCGCGTTTTGCGAATCAACTTCAACCTCGACATGATCAGTGTCCTTATCTGTGGTTTCCTGGCCTTGCTCGCTCACCTCGTGAGGTATCTCGTCCTCGCCTGTGAAAGAAGAAGATTCTTCTGCCTCCATTTGAGCTATGACATGTTCAGGGGGATCGTCAGCCTGCATTTGCTGTACTTCAGCAATCATGTCGGCCGCATCGGCAACCACCGATTGCAATGACTCCGCTTCTCCGCGCTCTTGTTCCACTGGTTGTGCCGTTTGGCCTGCGAATTGAGACGGATGTACAGCAACGAGTTGCTCGGTATCGTCGTCTTCAGGTACCTCGTCGCTCTCCTCGTACTGCTGTCCAGCCTCGTTTAACGGTGTGGTTGGTGCTTTTGACAAGTCAAATGGTTGTTGGAAGATGACAGGGACGTGCGTGTGTCCAACGAAGCAGAAGCGAGGCGAAAAGTACTCGAAGCTCCGTTCGGCCAGCACCTCGGAGGTCAGATACTCCCAAATGGGGCCAAAGGGACTTCCATGAACGAGGACACAATCTTCCCGATTGATCCGCTCTGGCAATTCATATAGAAACTCGCGGTGTTCCTCGGTGAGTTGTTGTGCAGTCCATTCTGCCGAGGCGCGTGCGGCGGCGCTAAAATCCTCTAGATCAAGCTTACCAACGACGGCCCAGTCATGGTTCCCGGCGATAATAAGATCAGCTCGCTCACGTAACTTTTCAATACATTCATTAGGGTTGGGGCCATAACCAACCAGATCTCCCAGAAACCAGATCTGATCAATTGGTTCCTCTTGTGCTAGCTCATCAATTTTCGCCAACACGGCCTCTAATGCTTCTAAGTTGGCGTGTATGTCAGTGAATATAGCGTAACGCATTTAGTATACTCTATCCAAATAATATAGCGCAGGTAGTGTGCTCATTTTATCATGTTTGTCGCAATCTTGCTAGTGCCTCGCGCCACGGCGCCAGGTTTTTCAGTTGTCCCGTAACATGCCTATTGCTACGGGACAACCAAAAATCCTGCAAAGCTTACCAGGTTAGGAGCGCTGTCTCCCTATCTACGACAATGCATTAAGCGCTCAAATACGACTGGGGTGTAGAAGGCGTAGACGAAAGGTGTAGATAAAAAAAGGGCTTTAGATTGGCTTGTAGCGCCTTTTTATAGAAGGGGTAGAGGTGTAGAGGTGTAGAGGTGTAAAGGTGTAGATAGAGTAGGCCCCTCCGTCGGGAAGATGGAAGGGTCTCTCTCCCATCTACACCTTTACACCTTCACACCTTCTATAGATGAGCCTATAGAGCGATTTTACGACCTTTTTTTATCTACACCTTTCGTCTACACCTTCTACACCCTCTACGCCACAGGCGTGTTGCGCGTCCCGCTACGCGTGGAATGTTTGTTCCCTGGCAGTGATGAAACAATTGACAGCAGTTCTACGCCACTGGTGGGCGCATAGGGAGGGCAAAGGCCCAATTGAGTACTTTTTCCGTGTCATCGACGCGCAAGCTTTCCGATTGGCTGTTGAGTATGGTGCCAACCAGGTGGTGGCCGTGGCGTATGGCCGCGAATACCAGGCAGTAGCCGGCCGCGTCAGTTGTGCCCGTTTTAATGCCGAGCATGCCAGGATACGCAGTCAGCAGTGCGTTATTCGTGTTGTACCAGGTATGTGCTATGTGCTCGGCGGTCGCCGGAATACTGTACGTTTGTGTTTTGACGATCTGCGCAAAAAGTGGCACTTGCATCGCGTACTCAGCCAGGGTGGTTAAATCTGCGGCTGTCGAGTAGTGGTTCGGGCTACCGCGCCAGTTGAGCCCATCAGGATCGGCATAGTGGGTTTGATACAGGTGGTGACGTTGCGCGAACAGGTTCATCCAGGTCACAAAATTTGCCTCAGATTCCCCTAAACCATCAGCAATAGCAACAGCCGCGTCGTCGCCCGAAGGGAGCAGTAGCGCGTAGAGCAGGTCCTTTAGCTTGATTTTTTCGCCGGCCTGAAGTTGTGCATTACTGCCATTGTGCAGAACGGATTCATTGACGGCGTCCTGTTGAATGGTAATTGTCTGACCGAGGTTCCCTGTTTGTATGGCAATCAGCGCCGTCATGATTTTAGTGGTACTCGCCATTGGTAACGGCGTCTCGGCGTCGATATTGATCAGCACGTGGCCGCTATCCATATCGACCAGGTAGATAGCCTTGGCGCTGGTTTTTGGCAGAGGGCCGTGCACAGTGAGCACCAGTTTGGGTGCGGGTGGAGGCGTGGGTGTCGCGATTACGATTGGGGTGGGTGTATCAACCAGCCCTGCGTTAGTCAACAGGCGCGTACCAGCTGGCGTAAAGGCAAGAATTGGGGTTGCGATCAGAATACATAGCGAGAGCGCTAGCAGTGAAAGAGCGAGAATGCGCCGTCCCATGATGAAAACACCTACTTCATATAGTCGTAAATAACAGACGTGTCATCGTTTGGTAAAAGCACGCTTTTACCAAACGATGACACGTCTGTTAAAGATTTTGCGGCCAGCGGGTATGGTAATCGGTAACGCGTTGGAAGGCATCAGCGATGCGCAGGATATTCTCTTCGGCGAAAGCATTGCCCAGTAATTGCATACCGATGGGTAGGCCATTACTAAAGCCGCCAGGAATGGAGACGCCGCAGATGCCTGCCAGGTCGGCGGGAATGGTAAAAACGTCTTCCAGGTACATCTGGTAGGGATCGGAGATCTCGCCGAGCTTAAACGCGACCGACGGCGAGGTTGGGCTGACCAGGGCATCGAACTTTTCAAAAGCCTGGTCGAAGTCGCGCGTAATCAACGCGCGTACCTTATCGGCGCGCTTATAGTAAGCGTCGTAGTAACCGGCAGAGAGCGCGTAAGTCCCCAGCATAATGCGGCGCTTGACCTCGGGGCCAAAACCGTTATGCCGCGTTTGCTCCATAGCTTCCCACATATTGTTGGTATCCTGGTAGGAGTAGCCGTACTTGACACCATCATAGCGCGCCAGGTTTGCGCTGGCTTCAGCGGGTGCGATAATGTAGTAAGCGGCGACGCCATATCTTGTATGCGGCAAGGAGACAGGGCTAATTTCTGCGCCCAACTCGCGCAGGCGCTCGATGCCTGCGCGCACAGTAGAAACAACCTCCGGCTGCGTCCCCTCAATCCAATATTCTTCTGGAACGCCAATGCGCATGCCTTTAATGCTGCCGGTCAGGGCTTTTGTATAATCGGGCACCACATTAGGCGAACAGGTCGAGTCGCGTGGATCGGTCCCAGAGACAGCACGCAACATAATGGCCGCGTCGCGGGCGTCGCGCGTCAGGGGACCAATTTGATCAAGTGACGACCCAAAGGCGACTAGGCCGAAGCGCGACACGCGACCGTAGGTGGGTTTGAGGCCAACGACGTTGCAGAGCGAACCTGGTTGACGAATCGAGCCGCCAGTGTCACTGCCGTATGCACCCATCGCCATGCCAGCAGCGACCGCTGCCGCTGAGCCGCCGCTACTTCCACCAGGGGCACGTTCAAGGTCCCACGGGTTGCTGGTTGGGAAGAATGCCGAATGCTCGGTGGAGGAACCCATAGCGAACTCGTCCATATTGGTTTTCCCCAGCATCACAGCGCCAGCGGCATTTAAGCGTTCCATCACCGTTGCGTTGAATGGCGGTTTGAAATGTTCGAGCATGCGCGAACCGCAAGTGGTCGTAATATCTTTGGTGCAGATAACATCTTTAATGGCTAACGGAATGCCGGTGAGTGGCGAGAGATCGTTGCCACTTGCCAGGAGACGGTCGGCATCCCGCGCTTGCTGCAATGCGAGATCGTCGGTGACGAGCGTAAAGGCTTTGACCTTGCTGTCGACCTCACGAATGCGCTCAAGGTGTGCCTGTGTCAGTTCTACCGAGGAAATTTTGCGTTGCCGGAGCAGCTCACCCGCGGCATGGATCGTTAATGTGCATAACTCGTTCATTGAAAGGTTACTCCTCTTCCAGCACAGCATTGACCTTGAGATAATTGTCTTCCTGATCAGGAGCATTCGCCAGTAGAACCTCTGGTGGGTACGAGGGCTGGGGCACATCCTGGCGCATAATGCTCGTGAGGCGAGATGCATGGGCGGTAGGTGAGATGCCGCTCACATCGGCCTCCTGCAAGATGTGAATATGGTCTAAGATGGCGGATAGTTGATCCTGGAACATTTCGATTTCTTGCTCGCTCAGGCCCAGCCTGGCAAGGGTGGCTACATTGCGTACAGTCTCACGATCAATCATGAAAAATCCTCTTTATCCTTTCGAGCGTAAACCCCAGGGCTTGAGCCCCAGGGAGAGAAGCGAGTCCGTGGATGGTGGCTTGGGATGGAATACTCCCCTGCTTGACGCTCTAGAACTTCTGTGCTCTCCTTTCAGCTGTTCTCTTGCACACGAACAACGCCAGCCTGTGTGGGCGTTTCACGGGCAATCGTTCCCGTGAGGAAAAACAGAAACGGACCAACGTATTGTATGCCAGCCAATCCCTCAGGTCTTTTCCGTGCCCACCAGCCACCGGTTGTGGTGGCAATGAACACCGGGCGCGCACGGATCCTTCAGGGGCAACCCTGAGAAGCCCCTGGCTTTCGCCGTGGGGAGTCGTCACTCATCTTCTGATTCTGATATCGCGCCTATTTTTCTGTAGGGGCACTCATGCTCGTTGTATCTCGCGGATCGAGATAATCGCGCACGGCGTCGCCAAACAGGTTCAGGCTTAATAGTACGATGACGACTGCGAGCGCAGGGCCGACCATCATCCAGGGATCGGTCCTCAAATATTGTTGGGCATCATTGATCATGGTGCCCCATTCTGCTGTGGGTGGTTGTATGCCCAATCCCAGGAAACTCAGGATCGACTCGTCGAGGATTGCCAGCGAGATAGACACCGTCGCTTGTACAAGGATCGGGCTGAAAATGTTGGGGAGGACGTGTCGCAGAAGGATTCTCCAGGGGGGCGTCCCATTCACCACACTTGCCGTTACATAATCTTGCGACGCTATCAATAGCGTTTGGCCTCTAGCCAGGCGTGCATAAATGGGAATGCGTACGACAGCCAACGCGATTGCCATATTGACGATGCCTGGTCCCAGGGCCGCTACCAGCGCCAGCGCAAAAATGAGCGATGGGAAAGAGAGCAGTGCATCGATCACGATGGTAATCACTTGATCGATCCAGCCCTTACTATAGGCCCCGATCACGCCTAAAAGCGTGCCACATATGCCGCCCATGATAATGGTGGCAAGACCCACAGTGAGCGAAATGCGCGCCCCATAAATGACACGGCTCAATTGATCCCTACCCAGATCATCAGTACCGAGTAGATGTGCCCAGCTTGGTCCCTGGGTTGCAACCGCTGGATGATAAAGGATTGGTGAATAGGGGCTGATGAGGGGGGCAAAAATGGCAGTGAGCACAAATAGGAGCAAGATGATACCGCACCACCAGCGTGGTTCGTGTCGCAAGGCATGGAGCACCTGGGCAAACTTAATTCCCTTCGTATAGGGGCGTATGGCATCGATCTGTACATTCTCATCTACGTTTGTGGGTATCGCCATGTGTTTCTCCTGACATTGTTTCGTTCAATGATGATCTCTACGCTGCATGCCACAATAATTACTCGCTGTCGAGGCGTATCTGTGGGTTTAAGAGCACGTAGCACACATCCACGACTAAATTGGCAATCATGTATGAAAGCGCCGAGAGCAGGACGATGCCTTGTACCACGGGGTAATCTTTCGAGAGGATGCTCGATACTGCCAACTGACCGATACCAGGCCATAAGAAGATCGTTTCGATCACAAAGGTGCCTGCCAGAATAGCTCCTACCTGCAAGCCAATGATCGTGAGCACAGGAATGATGGCGTTGCGTAGCGCGTGCACATAGTTTATCCTACCTTCTTTCAATCCTTTTGCTCTTGCTGTTCGTATATAATCCTGGTTGAGCACCTCGATCATATTGGCGCGAATCTGCCGCATGTTGACGGCCACTGAACCAGCGCTCAATGTGACCATCGGCAGGATGAGGTCGCGCAGGTTGATGAGAGGATTGTCAGTGAACGGAACATAGCCACCAGGGGGGAAAACACGCAGGTCTACCGCCAGAAAGAACAGCAGGACCAGCCCCAGCACGAAGCTGGGAATTGCTGTGCCAAGCAGACTGCCGACGTTTACCAACCAGTCTAGCCAAGTGTTGCGTCGGATAGCCGCGTAGACACCGAGCGGGAAGGCGAGCAGCAGGGAGAGGACTAACGAGCAAACACCCAGTTCTGCGCTGACTGGCAGTCGTTGCCAGATGGCTTGTAGCACCGGTTGTTGCAGTTGGATAGATTGTCCCAGGTTCCCATGCACGGCTTGCCAGAGCCACAATCCGAATTGTACCGGAAGCGGTTTGTCGAGCCCCAATTGTTGGCGTAACAGGGCAAGTGTTTGTGGGGTGGCTTCTTCACCAAGTAGCACGCGTGCGGGATCACCGGGCACCAGGTGGATCATCAAGAACGTCAAAAAGCTCACGATGAAGGCGACTGGGATAAAGAACAGCAGCCGCCGTATGATGTAGCGAGGCAAATTTGTGCTCCTTCCAATTCCAGGAAAAACGAGCGAGAGCAACAGGTGCATAAACACTGTTTCTCTCCTGGCGATATATTGATGAGTACGTATGTGTCCCGGACACATACGTACTCATCAATATATCGCCAGGAAGGCAGTTGATACGCCGACGGATCACGCCTTTACGATGAACTCAGCGAGGTACTCGTGAAGTTCATGATCGTGGTTGGCGATAGAGAAAAGTTTTGCACGCCTGTCGTCGTTGCCTGAATAGCGACCCCATGATAGATGAACACATAGGAAGCACCTTGCATGATGAGCTGTTCGGCTTTCTGATAATCCGTTGTGCGCTCCTGCTGGTTGTTGGAGGTGCGTGCTGCTTCCAGCAGGCTATCAACTTGCGGGTTGGAATATTGCATGCTATTGTTGCCGCCGCCGGTATGGAAGTAGGAATACAAATTGCCATCCGGGTCTGGTCGCCCACTCCAGCCGAGCAGAGCGGCCTGGAAATTGTGCGAATCGGTATCGCTCAGTATCGTGGCGAATGTTTCCTGCTTGATGTTCATGGTGATGCCAGCGGGTTGTAGTTCCGCTTGCAGGAATTGTGCCTCTTGCTTATTGATCGGCGAGTTGCTGGCGATGAGTACGGTAAAGGAGATAGGACCTTTTTGCCCGCTCTGGCTCAACAAGCTTTTCGCTTTGCTCACATTGTAAGAGTATGGGGCGAAGCTACTATTGAAGGCCCAGCTACTCGGCGCTATCGGACCTTGCGCGATCACGCCGTTGCCTTTGAGCACAGAGTTCAGGATTTCCTGCCGGTTCACACCCCATTCTACTGCCTGTCGTACCGCGAGATTATTGAAAGGCGCGGCTTTGGTGTTGAGCATCATGCCGTAGAAGCTCAGACCTGGAATTTGCTTGTAGGTAAGGCTTGGGTTGCCTTTCGCGCTTGCAATATCAGTAGGATTGACGGTGTCGGAGACTTGAATGGAGCCAGCTTGTAAGTTGGAGAACTCAACGCTCCCATTGGTAATGGGACGGTAGCGCACAGAGTCCAGGTAAGGAAGCGCGCTTCCTTTGCTGTCCTTTTGCCAGTAGTGAGGGTTGCGTTTAAGGGTCAGGTGATCGCCTTTCACCCATTCGCTAAACATAAATGGCCCACTGCCTGCATCCATTGGTGCGTTCGCCAGGCCCGCCCCTAATTTTTTTACGGCCGTTGGTGACAACATCATACCAGCGCGGTCCGATAACGTGGAGAGCAGGGGCGAAAATGGTTTTTTGAGCGTAAATTGTACGTGCGAGGCGTCTACAGTCGCCACGGATTTGACTGCTGCCAATTCGCTATAGCGGAATGAGGACGGCGTGGTAAGAATACGGTTGATGTTAAATACGACCGCGTCAGCGTTGAATGGCGTGCCATCCTGGAACTTCACATCTGTGCGTAAGGTGAAGACCAGTTGGGTAGGTGTCTTGTATGACCACGACGTAGCGAGGTCTGGCGTAATATTATTGTGTGAATCGACTCGAACCAGCGTATCATAGATATTGATCATTACCTGGCGATCAACCAGCGCCGTGGACTTTAATGGGTCCAGCGTGACCACGTCAGCGTTGAGACCAACACTGAGATTGCCGCCTTTTTGCGTGGACGCATTTTGTGTGCCACCGCCTCCGCACGCGGTCAGTAGTAGAGTGAGCACGAGTGACATCAGCGCCACAATAGTAAATGAGCGTGGATGTGCTGTACAAGCATGGTGGCTACTGGTGTCTTGTGAGGTATCGTGTATCATAATAGCAACCCTCCAATCAACGAATATGCAGTGCAAGCTGCTGATAATGACGATAGAGATTGTGGATTGTGCACCTTGTGCATACACTACAATGTGTGGTTGTCCTCCGAAGAGAACGAAATAGTACAGGAACATTGCTTGCTGGATTATTTACATAATACAATGGATGAGCGCTAATTGCAATAGAGTTAATTATATTGCTACAGCTAGCAAACTTTTTATGAGCAATGGAGGAATTGACAGGATTGGCACAGCACTCAATTTATGGTAGAGATTATATGGGAAGTGTCGCTTCTGGTAATGCTGCACATCATTATTCTGGTGAGGTGCGTGGGCAGGCTGATCGTGGTCTGGGTGGAGATACTACCATCGTTGGTGCTGAGACGTTTGTATAGTGCATCTTATGAATAGCAAGCACAAGAGGAAGGAACAATCATGAATGTATTTCCCCAACATCGCCCCGTGACACTGGCTCGCCATGGCATCGTCGCGGCACCACACTATCTGGCTGCACAGACCGGGTTGGATCTTTTGAAGGCAGGTGGAAACGCTATCGATGCTGCTATCGCGGCCAGCGCCATGCTACAGGTAGTTTATCCCTTTGTCTGTGGCCTGGGCGGTGACACGTTCATGCTGATACATCGTGCTGACGATGGGCAACTCTACGGGCTGAATGGCAGCGGGCGTTCGCCACAGGCTGCCACCATTGAGCGCTATCATGAATTAGGCTATACGACGATGCCGGTTCATGGTATCCACTCGGTCACCATACCAGGGTGCGCCAGTGGCTGGGGTGCGGCGGCACAGCGTTTTGGCCGTCTGGGCCTCGCACAAGCGCTGGCTCCTGCTATCGCGTATGCCGAAGAGGGTTTTGCCGTTGGGCCAGGGTTGCACGCCGCCATCGTGGCAGGCAGTAAGCGGACCGATTATCATCGCTCGTGGCGTACGCACTTTATGCCCAATGGAACGATTCCAGCGGTTGGCGCGGTCATGCGTTTCCCCACGCTGGCGCGTAGCTTGCGTGCCATTGCCGAGGAAGGGCCAGACGCGTTCTACCGTGGTGCAATTGCCGAGCAGATCGCCGCATTTTTTGCCAAAGAGGACGGCTTGATTACGCGTGAAGACCTGGCTGCGCACCAGAGCGACTGGGTGACGCCGCTCAGCGTGCCCTTTGCTGGTCTTGATATCTACGAATTGCCACCCAATACGCAAGGTGTGACCGCGCTGCAAATGCTGGGCATGCTTGAACGATTACCGCTTGGCACTGATCCGTTGACGCCCGAGACGGTGCATATGGCGGTTGAGGCAAAGAAAGTAGCGTTTGCGGACCGTGCAGCCTACCTGACTGATCCAGCATTTATGCGCGTAGACCCGGCTACGTTAGTTGAGCCACAGTATATTGCACAACGTGCCGCGCTGGTTGATCCCGCACGCGCCCATGCCTCGGTCGCCCCTGGTGGCTTTCGTGGCGATACAATTTATCTGTGTGCAGCGGACGAAGAGGGCAACGTGGTCTCGCTTATTCAGAGCAATTATATGGGCTTTGGTAGTGGTGTGGTGGTGGACGATACCGGTATCGTACTGCAAAATCGTGGTGCGTATTTCTCGCTCGATCCAAACGCGGCGAATGCACTGGCGCCGAGGAAACGCACGTTGCATACCTTGATCCCTTCGTTAGCTCTGCGCAATGGTCGCCCCGCAATGGTCTTTGGCACCATGGGCGGTGATGGGCAAGCACAAACGCATCTACAAGTGTATACCGCTGTGGCGCGCTATGGCCTCAATATTCAGCAAGCCATAGAGATGCCGCGCTGGGTGCATGGCGCATTGGACGACGAAGAAACTTTACTGGTCGAAAACCGCTTTCCCGCCGCGACGATAGCGGCGCTACGCCAACGTGGTCACACTGTGCAGGAGGGAGAGCCCTGGCTGTCAACGATGGGGTACGCGCAGGGTATTGTTTTTGACCCTGCGACCGGCGTCATGCAAGGTGGCTCCGATCCTCGCGCCGAGGGTATTGCCGCTGGTTGGTAGGACACGCCAGATGAGTGAAGGCGCCAGAGAGCACAACCGGAATCGATAATTTGGTTGTGCTCTCTGGCGCCTTCGCGTTTTGTTCTGGACACGGGACTTGGATTGCTAGATACCGCACTACCACCTAAAGATTTGACACCACTGAACACCATTCTTGCTCAATATCGGGAACAAGGTATTACCTTTCATGCCATGCGCACACGACGCGCTGGTTCGCGGCGTTTCATCTCGTTTCACGTGTTGGTACCTGGCACCTGGGACGTAGCGCAGGGCCATCGTCTCTGCGAAGAGATTGAAACGGCAATTTGCAAAGAGTATCCCCATACCACCGTTTTTACCCACTTAGAGCCACGCGAAGATCCCACCTCTTTTGCCGATCAAGCCCTTGATCGAAATGCTCTTCCCATGAGTACAACAGAGGCAAACGGCATGCACGGCAAACGAACGTAATAAAGGGTGCTGATTCTCATTGTTTTACTTCATCAACCAGGTGGAGCGATACTATCAAGTGAACTTGCTGGACATGACACTAAGTACCATGGATGTTTGTCGCGCCATACTTGCCGATGTGCTGACTGTTTTCCAGAATTTCTCTGAGCGCGGTACTGTGCTCTCGAAAGGCTTGCCTACCAGCTTTAGTTGCTTGAACGTACGTTTGCGGCTTCTTGCGCACAAACATTTTGGTGATGGTGACGTAACCGGCCTCTTCCAACTTGTGCAGGTGCGCACCCAGGTTGCCGTCGGTCAGATCGAGGGCATCTTTTAAGTAGTTGAACGTGACCTGCATCTCTGGTGGAAGCGCGGCCAGCACCGCCATGATTTGCAGGCGTACAGGCTGGTGAATAACGTCGTTGAGCGTTGCCATTGCTACCGTTGCCTCATATAGTAGATGCTTATGCCGATCAGGGGCAATCCGGCAAAGACAGCCGCCCACAACCAGAAGTAGTGAGGCAACAGGTAATAGCCTAATAACGATATGATCGTAACCCCCACGCCACTCCCAATGCTTAAAAGGTTCCGGTACCATATGCCTGCGGTGATGGAGCCGAACATCGTCACTGTAATCCAGAGCACCCCGACCTGTAATGCGCTCAGGTGAAAAACGATGAGCCACAGAACGGCAAAGCAGTAAAGCACGCCGTGGAAGATGCCAAGCCGTGAGCCGAGGAAGGCGGCCTGCGAGCCTGGGGTTGGGCGCAAACGCGCTCCTTGTATGATGCCAAGAATCATTGAACCTAGCATGCCAACAAGAAGCATCGCTACTAATATCCAAATGACCAGTTGAGGTTGTAGCTGCGTGGCGAGAAAGCCAAACGCCCAGACCAGGCCCCACAACAGCATGTAGTAAGACCAGATGTTCAGCATTCCCTGGGTTTTGGTCGTGACGTGCTGGATGTCATACAATGCCGCCTGCGCCTCTTCAGGATTGATGTTCATAGCTCAACTCCTTTTTATGTACAAAGTACTCTGTACCATAGAGTATATTTTACCTGCGAAAAAAGCGGGTGTCAAGAGGGTATTCGGGCTGATTTATCGTCTCGCTCCAACATCTCACAATTTACAAGCGCGTCTGCTTGTGTATACAATAGGAGAGAGCGCCGACAAATGGGCCGTGCTCCACGCACGTGACGCGAAAGGACTGCTTGTTTGCCGGAGCGATCACTGCATGAAGGAGCTGATGATGACGATCCCACCATTTCAACGTGCCTATCCTCCAACGCCTCCGGTAACTGGTTCTGTGCTCTGGTTCCCATTTCAACATGGCAAGCTAGTGGTGCAGGAGCATGGGCAAGGAGTCGAACTTATTGAGCGTGACGCAACGGAACTGGCTGCACTTGACCCCGATCCGCTATTGAACCTGGGTACATTAGAAGGGAAGCCTTGCCTGGCCTGCGAGATTCACGTCGAGCGAGCGCTTCCAGCCGAGTGGCGGGCCGTCGATCCAAGAACGCTTTTTGGTCAACTTGATGAATTGTCCTATAGCCTGGTGGGCTATGCCCGTGATCTCCTCAACTGGCAACGTCATCATCGTTATTGCCCCAATTGTGGGCAACTTAGCGAATCTTTGCCCGCGTCGTGGGGGCGTACCTGCCCGCATTGTGGTTTCACCAATTATCCAACTGTGACGCCCGCTATTCTCGTCCTCGTGCACGACGGTGGGGATAAGGTTTTGCTCGTACGCAAGCCTGGTTGGACCAGCCATAGAAGCATCATCGCGGGCTTCGTTGAGCCGGGTGAATCGTTGGAGGGGTGCGTGAGGCGCGAGATTTATGAAGAGGTCGGCCTACAGGTGACGGATATTACCTATGTTGGCAGTCAACCCTGGCCTTATCCAGACCAGCTTATGGCCGGTTTCACTGCGCGTTACATTGCAGGCGAAATTCACCTGCAGACGGATGAGCTTGATGCCGCTGATTGGTACGAGTACGACGACCTGCCAGGGCTGCCTATGCAAGAGAGCCTATCCTACCAGATTATTACCCAATGGTCTCAGTCGCGCCAACCAGTGCGCAAGTAATATAAATAGACACAGAGAAATACTATCAACGGTTCACTGTGAACCGTTGATAGTATTTCTCTGTGAAAAGTAACGTGTCCAGCGTTCACGATTTTTCTCTGCAAATTGTGAGCTACCTCTCATTTTTTCCTTCACTATTCTGCTATAGTTGCGTTTAGATGATATCGAAATTTTTCTATGATTTATGGTCTACAGTGATTATAGGTTATTTATAAGGAGAGAATGCATGCGCGTTTTTCGCGGTAAAAAGCACTATCCCATCCTGCTTTGTTGTTGCCTCGCTTTTCTGCTGACGGCCTGTGCTACTTCTTCGTCATCGACCTCTTCAGATGTGGCAAGTACCCATCCTATCAACTCGATGCAGATGACCGTACCCACGCGGCCTACTCCTACAACTATTCCCATGCCTGTGACTCAGACCAGTTGTCCGGCGGTTGGGAGTGCTCGCGCGCTGGCGACGGCTCCGCTCACGCAAGGCAACCAGCAAACCATTGTCTATGCTGCTAATGAGCATGCAACTAATAGTTATACAGCTACGGCAGGCATGCTTAAGCGTTATGATGTGACAACTGGTCACACAACTTCGATTGTGCGTATTCCAAACATGGGTATTGGTGGCGCTGAGGTTTCGCCCAACGGGCAATGGATCCTCTTTACAAGCGCGTCAAGCGTGGTTGATCCTGGTGCACACCAGAACTTCAAATTGCAGGCGGTACGTATAGATGGCCGAGGATTGCAAACGTTATATTGTGGTACATCTGCCAGTAATATAACGATAAACGATTTTCAATGGTCTCCTGATCAAACGTTCATTGCATTTAATAGCGATTCACTTTTCGCGAACAGCGCTACTGGGACAAATACCTATACTGTGCAATTGTTGAACGTTGCCACCGGAAACCTGCACACTGCATTCTCCTTTTCCACACCTTATGCTACTGGCATGCAGTTTCATTCATGGCTCGACAGCTCCCATCTCTATCTTTACCAGTCTGGTCCTGGTGGGCTTTTTTCGCACATTTACTTGTTAAATACGAGCAAGGGAGCAAACCAGCATGAAAACGATCTGACCACTATCGTGAATACTGGATACAACGGTTTTGAGAGCAGTTATGATCGCTCACAGTTATATATTGACTATAATGGCTGTGGTCAGATGGGTTGTATGCCTCCCAGCTCAATTACCACCCTTCCAGCAACAGGAGGTACCTCACAAACACTTTGGCAGAGCACTCAATATAATGTGACTCAAGCATGCGCGGCGAACGCTCGTCTGTTGCTGGTAAAAATTGAGACTTCTCGGTCCTCTAGCCAGTCTAGTCCTGCAAGCAATGGGGTGTGGGCGCTCAATAACGACGGTACAGGATTGATGCGGCTCACAACCGAGAGTCAAAGCACATCCAGTTCCTTCGGTGATTGCGCATATGCATGGAATAATGTGTCGCGCGATGGTGCCATGTATGCTTTGCAGATCACTAATAGTCAGCAAAACAGTAATAATCTGGCCTTTGGCAAGCTAAACGGTAGCAATGCACCAACGCCCTTCGCCTCTGACGCCAGTGGTCTCACGGTAAGTATGGTTGGGTGGACCACCATGTGATCGATGAAAAAAGTTGGGTTCTCGCATCTGAAATGCTGAACCAGAGCCCATTCGTTGTCTTCCTTCTCTCTAAATAATGCCCCATCTGGCGTCCATCCAGGTGGGGCATTATGCTCCTTTGAAAGAGCGGCGTTATTGGGTCAGGTAGATGTTGGACCAGTCGCCGAAGTAAAGCCCTTCGCTATTCAGCGTCAGGCCGTGCACTTTGGCAGGGATGATAGCGGCCTGCGACTCGTGGTCGATTGGGAGCCAGCCGACGTTGTCTACCGCGATCTGTTCGGCCTTTTTGTAGAGGTCAATACGCGCCTGGCCTGAGGTCGCTTCGGCTTGAGCAACCGTCTTATCGAAGGTTGGATTGTTCCAATAGCCATTGTTATTGGCTGAGGTCGAGAGCAGGCTCAGGTCCAGCCATTCGTAGGGGTCGGGGAAATAGACGCTCCATTGCGTAAAGCCAAATTGCACACTGTGTTTATCGGTCAAGTTATTGTAGGTTGCCAGATCCACACCCTCAACCTTGACCTGAATACCAAGTGCCTCCTGCCACATTTGCTGAAGGGCGGCGGCCTCGTCCGGCGTCATCTGCGAGTTTGGAAAGGTAAAGGTGATTGGCGGTATCTTGCTCGCGTCGGGATAGACCGATTGCAATAGTTGCTTAGCTTTGGCGCGATTGTACGGGATGCCGGGATAATTGGGCTGTGCACCAACCTCGCCCGGCGGAATAATGGTCGAAGCGGGGGTGACGGTCCCCTTAAAAATGGCTTTTGCCAGAGTTTGCTTATCAATGGCAGCCGCAAACGCCTGACGCACGGCGGTCTTGTTGAACGGTGCGGTCCTGTTGTCGAAGAACAGCAGGTCACTTTCGATGATTGGTTGCTGTACGAAACCAGGGAGGGTGGAGGCCGTTTGCTGATCCTGGGGCGTAATATTCCACATAAAGTCGTACTGACCAGCACGATAGGCTTTGAAGGCCGTTGATGGATTTTTCACAAAGGTCATGTCAACTTCAGTGAGTTTGGTTTTGTTTCCGTAATAGTGCGGGTTGGGAACCAGCGTCATCTGTATGCCTGGTTGCGATGATTTGATCATAAAAGGACCGGTGCCAATGCCGGTGCCGGGTGCATGCTGGGTCCATGTGGTCTGTCCATACTGCTGGATCACCTTCTGGTTGAGTGGGTAGAAGAGATTGACGGCGAGCACCTGCAGGAAGTAGGCGGTTGGTTGCGTCAACGTCACCTGTAAGGTATGGTCGTCGATGGCTTTCACCCCTGACAGCGTCGTGGTTTTGCCCGCAGTAACGTCCTGTGCTCCCACAATGTGGTTCATGAGTACAGGGGCTGTGGGTGATTTGACGTTGGGCAGGAGCGCTCGTGTCCACGTGTAAACATACGACTGAGCGGTGACGGGTGTGCCATCCGAGAAGGTAATGCCTTGTTTCAGGTGAAAGGTGTAGACGGTGTTGTGATTGGAAATATCCCAGGTAGCCTGGTCGGGCTGCACATTCAGGTTTTTGTCAAGCTTGACCAGTCCGCTAAAGATCATGTTGATCGCCAGGTTCGAGTTAGAGTCTGGCCCAAGGGCGGGATCGAGTACCGCGATAGTGGAGATACCCACGTTGGGCATGCGCAATACCTGTTTGCTTGCTGGAGTATTACTCGTGTTTGACGAATTTGACGAAGCACCGCCACCACAAGCTGCAAGGATGGTAAGTAGCAGCGTCAAAAATAGCAAGGGAGGAAATAAGCGCGAATACTTTGTACGCACGGGATGAAACGACATTTTTGCTTCCTTCTTATGAACCATACATACATGGAAATAAGGACAAAAAAGGATTTGGAAATCACAATTTACCCATCCTTATAACGCAGAATTGGTAAAATTTATTCCAGGGTAAGCATGAAGCCTCGCGCCTACGGCGCTCGCATGGTTTGTATGGTGATGGCCTCGTGCCCGCGCCGCAGGCCACCACCATACAAACGAGAGGCATGGAGAAAAAACTTGCATGTGGCATTATTTATGGTTGGGCGCTGATGCCCTTGCGAATGAAGAGCACCATCTGATAGCCCTGGTCAACGCCACCGAAGGGGCGACGTTGCCACCACCACTGCCAGATATGTTGAGTTGCCAATGCCGGATTGAAGATGGCACCCTTAGGCGGATTGTTGCCGTAGCTCAGCCAGAGAAGCGGACCTACGCCAATGTAGGGTTGCGGGTCGGTGCAGGCGTTTGTGCTGCTATGTACGCAGGGTGGCGGCATGTACCCCTGATCCCACTGCGAACGCATTTCATACGCGTGGAAATTGTATTGCTGCCCATATTGGGTCTCGTAGCCTGGAACATCGTCGCCACCAGTGACGATGACCTGTATCTTGTTTGCACTAATAGAACAATTAGTGGGGTAGTTATAGCAGGTGCTTGTATAGTCGCGCAGATACCAGGCATACGGCCAGGCCGCATCGCTTGTGATCCCGATGGGTAATTTGTGCTTGCCACCGTAGAGTTGTTGATCCAGCGCGTTGATTTTATTCATCACCGTGTTCACGTTGGGGGTTGTCTGCACATAAATCAACATTTCGTGCGTGGCGTCCGCCGGGTGAACGTAGTTGACCTGAATCATATTTTGCAGCGTGAGTGCCAACAACAAAAGTGTGAGCAGCACCTTAATGGCGGAACTAGCCACAGGCCAGGGTCGCGGACGTACTGCTATGATTGCTGCCTCTGTGTTTGTTTGCCCATTGAAGCGTGGGAGCCAGGCGCGTACAGTAGCCGCTAAGCGTCTGATGAACGGCTCCAGGCCAATGGCGGCCAGAATGAGCATCGGCATCGTCATGTGAATGATCAGCCAGGGCATTTTTTCGCCTGCCCAGGTATAAACGGCGACGTTGGCGAAGAACCAGTAGAGCAGGAAGAGACGGAAGCGCGTCGGGTGCTTGAGGCAGCGCACAACGCCGATGCAGCCGAAAACCAGGCCGATTTGCTCATAGAGCGGAATGAGCATAAAGTAGTAGTACCAGGGTTGTGAGCCGCGTGCCACCTGTTGTTGCGTGATCCAGTAATAGATGCCCTGCCAGATACCGTCGCCGATGCCCTGCGGAATGTAGGTAAAGAGGGCGGTAAACAGGACCAGGAAAACGATCCAGCCGAGGATCAACGCGAAGAACCAGTGCGTCCAGGGCATTGTTGCCAACGTATCGAGCAGTGGTTGACGTTTGGGATCGACCAGGCGTGCCAGACCTCGCCGCTCACCCTCTGGTTTTTTGCCATAATATTCACGGAAGAGCAGATAAAAGACCACGATAGCCAGCAGGATGCCCAGCCAGGGAATGACCTGCTCGGTCACTGTTTTCAAGTGGTCAACGAAGATGTTCGCCGTTTGAGTGTTCGCTTTACTGGCGCTGATGTAGACCGAAAGGTTTTTCAGCCAACGTAAACCGAGCAGCGCAACAATCCCAAAGACAACCAGGTAGCCAAGCAGTACCCAGGGAGCGGCTGTGCGCTTCCAGAAAGGTATTGCCGTGGGCGGCTCTCTATCATCACCCTGTGATATATCAGTGGTAGGGGCCGCAATTGGCGAACGGTGACGTTTGCCTAGCTCCCAGAACACTAATGCTCCAAAAAAGCTGCCGAAGATGCCAATGGTAAAGAAGGTCGATTCTTTGGTGGCATAGGAGAGTGCGAAGGCCAGTGCGGCAGTAACTAGCCAACCGGCTTTACGTGTGCGCAGGTAGCGGGCGAGGGCGACGACCAGCAGCAAAGTAAAGCAGGCCATATAGATATCCTCGCGCGCAAAGCGCGAATAGTAGAGCATGCTGGGAGAGATAGCCAGTAACAGACAGGCCAGCCAGGCACCTAGCGTGGTTAGGCGGTCGCGCAAGAAATAAGGCAGACCAACAATGGCGGTTCCGGCCAGTGCTGCGGCGATACGCACGGTCGTCGTATTAATACCGTGGTCGGGCACCCCTAGCCACTGAGAAAGCTGATACACGAGAGCGATAGCGTGAAATTGAAACGGACCATGCAGTAAGGGATCATAGCGGTAGCAGGTATTGGGAGGAGCATTAAAGCAGGCCGACCAGTTTTGGATATTATTGTGCAGCAGGATCATCGAGAAGTAGCCGTGCAGGCTTTCATCGTGGTGCAGTGGCCTGTTGCCAAGCCCGACGAAGCGTAGAAGCGCACCTAGTAGGACGACGCCCCAAAAGCTGAGTGCGGTAAAAAGCCTGATGCGTGTGGGTGGAGTCGCCTGTCGTGGTTGTTCATCGGCCTGTTCAGGAACGTATTCTTCGTGCTCATCAGAAGGGGTTACCTGTTGCTCAACCACATCTTCTTCCTGCTCAATTGGCTCCCCGGTTGGAGCCTCTTGTGCATCATTTTCAGGGGTCGTTGTTTGCTGTAGCGAATCAGGTGGAGATACCGAATTGTCTGGTTTATCCGTATAACGCTTCAAAACTCTCTCTCCTATGCAGGTTGACCAGAATAGCGGGTGATAAAAGTCTGCGATTATTATCACCTATTTTACTAGAACTTCGCAATGCTGTCACCTGCTCAAGACAGACGTACTTGTGGCAAGCTTTGTTCATGCGTATGAAACAGTGAGAATAGCGACGCGTATGTGTCGGGTAGAGTATGATGAGTATAAGTGCGAGGCGCATTTCGCCCGCTGCTACAATGCAATGAGACAATGTATATAACGTATCTGCACACGTTGAAAAAGTCAATGCTTATGCACGAAGAGAGGAAAGACTCATGAACACATCTGAGGCATCAACCCACGACCCTGTTTCACATACTGACATGGTTTGGATTCCTGGCGGGACCTTTTTTATGGGTTCTGAACATTTTTATCCAGAAGAAGCACCTGTCCACCCGGTCACGATTGATGGTTTCTGGATGGATACGTGGGTAGTCACGAACGCGCAATTTGCCCAGTTTGTCGAGGCTACTGGCTATGTTACGCTGGCTGAACGCCCGCTCAACCCGGAAGATTATCCTGGTGCCGCACCCGATCTGCTTGTTCCCGGCTCGCTGGTGTTTCAAAAACCTGCGCAACCGGTGAGCTTAAATGACTTTACCAACTGGTGGGCATATGTACCGGGGGCAAATTGGCGTCATCCCGAGGGGCCGGAGAGTCATATCGAGGGAAGGGAGCAGCATCCTGTGGTGCACGTAGCGTACGAGGATGCCGAGTCCTACGCGGAGTGGGCAGGCAAAGAGCTACCCAGCGAGGCGCAGTGGGAGCGTGCGGCGCGTGGTGGCCTGGAGGGAGCTACGTTCACCTGGGGCGATGAGTTCGCGCCTGATGGTGTGATGATGGCAAATACCTGGCAGGGAGAATTCCCCTGGCAAAATCTCGACCTTGACGGCTATGAAGGGACCGCCCCAGTTGGTACATTCGCGGCCAATGGCTATGGTCTATTCGATATGGCTGGCAACGTGTGGGAATGGACCGCCGACTGGTATCAATCACGGCATGAGCAACCAGCCGAAAAGACCTGTTGCGCGCCTGTCAATCCACGCGGGGGAGCTATGGAGCAGAGCTACGATGCGGCGCAGCCCCACATTCATATTCCGCGCCGCGTGCTCAAAGGTGGCTCGTTTCTCTGTGCACCCAACTATTGTTTGCGCTATCGCCCGGCCGCGCGTATTCCAGAGATGATTGATACCGCGACCTGTCATATTGGCTTCCGGTGCGTTATCAATCAACAGTAAAGGTTCTGCATTGAGTTTTGTTCCATAATCATCCAAACATCATATGTATCGGTTTTATCATAAAAACCGCACGTTGAGCAACCAGCCGGTTTCTTCAGTGAATTGATCCTGTGCCTGCTGGATAGCATCATCGGAGGCCGAGCCAGCACAACGCAAGCGCACCGTACGTTCCTTGTGGAAGAGTGAAGGCTGATTGTTGCTGATGACCTCAGGCGGTAGCACACGTCGTGCACATGCCATCAGCGCCTCTTGATTGATGGCCGGGTGGACGCGTACATCCCAGCCAGTTGCGTCTGCCAGGCGTTCGAGCGTCTCCTGGTGGCGCTCCTGTGCCACTTCGGGAAAGTAGAAACGTACTACCAACGTTGTTGTCGCCAATTCCATACCGACGCGGTAGTAGCCAGGCAGTGGACTCAAAAGCTGTTGCGCCATCTGCATCGCCTGATGCTGAGATACGGCCTCTGTGCGCTCTTGCACAGTCGTGGGCAGCGCTTTGGCCTGCGTAGCCAATTGCGCTGATGGATATTTAATCTCCAAGTTCCAACCAGTGGTAGCCGTGAAAGTATGCTGGGCTTCTGCTATCTCCCCTGGTGTTGCTTGCCCATTACAACTGCACTGCACGAGGCAAAAGTCGGCGTAAATAGAGGGTGAACTTTGCAGCATCAGGCCTGCGGGCAGCATTTGCTGAGCTAATTGCGAGAGCATAAATTGATTTGTACGCGGTGAAATTGTGATGGAAACGTCTGCATCCTGTGCCGCAGCCTCTAACGCTGCACCATAGCGTTCAGCAGCAACCAGCGGAAACTGAAAATGCAGCGTTACATCTCCAGTATCGGGATCGACGCTACGCCGCGTGAGGCCATCGGGATTGCCAAGATGCTGCTCTACAATCGCCAAAATTCGGTTCTGGTCCGGGCGCGCCATCGTCTCCTGTTCTTCCAGCGACTCGCGCCACTCGGGAGCCAGGGTATATAGCGACACCCCATCACCATCCAGCACTGAGCGTTGCTGTATGAACAACATGGGATTGAGGTGCACCAGCTTGGCGACCGTCAGGCGTGCGACGAGATCGTGTTCGGGTACCTGGGCGAACTGGCACAGTTCGCTCAATGTGTAATGCACACTTTCGCGACATTGTTGGGCGATAGCGTGAATCGACATATGCCGTCGTTGTGCGTGTGCTGTTTTGACCAGGTCCTTAAGGAACGTTGCGGTGTCCGGCCACGATTGCGCCGCCTGCTCAGGGATTGGACCAAGTACCTCTAAGATAGCGGAAAAAGGGAAACGGGTACGCTCGGAGACGCCTGGTGGCAGTTGGACGCGTATAAACGATGGCGGCTCGATACCCACGCACAGCACCGGCTTGGAATGTTCAAAGCGCAATTGCATAAGCAGGATCGAGCCAACCAGATCGCCTAGCGTATCGGCCGGAGCCTCTTCTTGCTGCCCACGCACGCGATACGCTTCTTCGAACGCGTGCTGGCGCACAAAATAACGTTGGTCGTAGTCGTCGGCTAACACATTCAATACCTGTTGTGTGTGCGCTTCAGTTGCCTCACCATACCAGACCACCGCCAGTTCGCGGGCCGTAATCACGCGCAGCGTCGGCACACTTTTCACCACTTCCCACACGGTTTGCATCGCTTCATCGTCAAAGGGAGCACCATTTCCAATCGCTGTGGGTACCGTCGCTAACGGGGTGAGCGAAGCAGCGGCTGATCTGGTAGCATGGCGCGTGTCGTACATGAAACCGCGCCCATTGGATGGTAGAAACACATCGAAATCTTGCAGTCGCGTTTGTAAAGCAGCACGCGCACCATCATCACCGTGGACCAGAGCGACACGTCGGGGCTTTAACGCTGCTGCGTACGCAGCCAGTTCGCCACCATCGGCATGGGCGGAAAGATTGTACTTGGCAACGTGGCATTGAACCTGCACCGTTGTCCCATGCAGTTCCAGGTGGTTGGCCTGTTGCTCCGCCAGGTCTAAGAGCTTTTTACCGGGCGATTCTTCGTCCTGGTAGCCGGTAATCAAAATAGAGGCGCGTGGGTCAGGCGCTAACTGTGCGGCGTACGAGGCGCTTGGTCCGCCGGTAAGCATGCCGCTACTTGAAAGGATGCAAGCGGGCGGGCCAGACAACAAACGTAAACGTTCGCGCTCATCGCGCACAAAACTGATCTGTGAACTGGAAAAGGGTAGATAACCCCGGCGTATCTGGCGTTGCAGACGTGGAGTCAGCGCCTCCGGCATCAGTAAGTAGGTCGAACATACGCGCCTGACCAGGCCATCGACATAAATGGGGAACATTGGGATCTGCCCTTGTTCTTGAGCGGCCTGCAAAATGAGCAACAACTCTTGCCCGCGCCCCAATCCGAAGCAAGGGATAAGCGTATGACCACCACGTTGAATACCTTCCGCGACCGCCTGCGCAAAACGTTGCTCCTCCGCCTGACGATTGGGGTGCAAGCGCGCGCCATACGTTGATTCGAGCACCAGCAGATCGGGACATTCGATGGCGGGTGGCACGGCCCCCAACACGGTGCGTTGGGGTGTGGCGCTCAGGTCGCCGGATATGACCACCGAGCCGTCTTTGGCCGCGAAACCGAAGCTAATGGCCCCGGCGATATGCCCGGCCCTGCTAGTGATAATGGTCACATCGGGAAGTACTGGCAGCGTCAACGTCTCGCCGACCGGGAGAGGGCGCACACGATCAAGCATACTTGCCACTAATTTGGGAGGGTACAGCGGCAGCTCCATCTCTTCCATTGCCCGCCGATTCATCACCTTGAGCGCATCGGAGAGCATCACCTCCATCAGAAGACCAGTCGCACGCGAAGCAAATATGGGCACAGTGGGGAACGCCTGGTGTAGCAGTGGCAGCGCACCGATGTGGTCGGCATGAGCATGGGTCACAAAAATTGCCCGTACCTCATTATCTTCCAATACTGATAGGTCGGGGAGAGGATCAGCCTGGCGCTCGACACGTACTCCAGCGTCAACCACAAACCACTTTCCTGCTAATTCTATCGCGGTGCAACTGGCTCCCACACCACTTGCGCCCCCAGCAAAAATAACCTGCATGAGTATGGGCCTCTATCTCTTCGCTTGCTTGCCTTCGTCAATCATCGCCTCTATCATTATGTCGCCATAAAGCCAGCCACAGCGTGTTCTGTGTGAGGTGAAGTATAACAAAAGAACCGATGCGTAGCAAATGAACAATCGAATTTTTGTACACCTTGACGATGGTTGTTAGGGTGTGCTAATATCCGACGTGGAAAGTAGGATATTAGGGCATGCTAATGCCCTTGAGTTATAGATGGATAGTAGCTATGCTTCATTGCCAATACGCGTTTCTTGCAGGAGGCAGCGCTTTTAGGAAGGATTTGACATGTTGAGCGAAGGTATTTTTCGGGACGGTGCCAGGCCGCTTAAAAAAGGGTTGCGCATTGTGCTCGCGTTCGCGGGGCTGCTGGTAGTGGGGGTCCTGGTGTGGCAAGGGATCGTTGCCTCTGGAAATCCTAGCCCAACTGCTGCGAACCTCGACCACAACGCAGTCATTCTCAATACTGGCCTGCTGGTATTTCGCGAAGGGTTGGAGGCCATCCTGGTATTGGCGGCGATTACAGCCAGCCTCATGGGGTCGAACCAGCCATATCGTCGTCCGATTACTGTGGGAGCCGGTGCTGGATTTCTGGCGACCGTTGCCACCTGGTTTATCGCCATCGCGGTGATTAGTGCGGTGAGTGCACCCGCGCTCAACATTCAAGCTGCAACCGGTCTGCTAGCGATTGTCGTCTTACTTGTCATCATGAACTGGTTCTTCCACAAGATTTACTGGACTGGCTGGATCTCACTGCACAATAAGCGGCGCAAGAACTTGATGAAAAACGACGGTGACAGCAGATCTAAGACGGTGTTGGGATTGGCGTTGCTCGGTTTTAGCGCTATGTATCGCGAGGGCTTCGAGGTCGTACTTTTCCTGCAAAACTTGAGGCTTCAAGCTGGCTCAACCGTCGTTTTAGAGGGTGTTGCCATCGGTTTGGCTTTTACAGCAGTGATCGGCGTCCTTACTTTTGTGGCCCATCACAAGCTGCCGTATAAAAAGATGCTCGTGCTTACCGGCGTGCTGCTTGGTGTCGTCCTAATTGTGATGGTTGGCGAGAGCATACAAGAGATGCAACTGGCTCACTGGATCTCCACAACGACGCTGAATCTGCCAATACCCGCCTGGATGGGCCTCTGGTTTGCCGTGTTTCCAACGGTTGAGTCGCTGAGCGCCCAGGTTTTTGCCGCCGTGTTTGTCATTGGTTCCTACTTCCTTGCTCAATACGTCAAAGTCTGGCGGCCCCGCAAACAAAATGCGATTGCTGCTCGGCAGCCTGAGACCACGCTTGAAAACGAGTTGGCAATGATGCCTGCGACCAGTGAACGATAACACTATAACGTGATGTCACTTTTCCCAGGTATGTAACGTACCTCTGTTGTACGCACTATTCAGGCTGTCTATCAGCATATGGTAGGATGAAGTAGAGCGTCATCGCGTGCCAGATATGCGCACCGTCGGCGTTGCTCACCGATGATGCCGATGATGCGAAAGGAAAGGCTTAATGGGAAGAGGCATTCCGTACCATCTCTTACAACGCTTGGATCAATTGCTGCAACAACTTTCCTGGGCGGTAGAGAATGCTTTATCACAGTCAATCAGCATTATCGAGCATAACAATCAAGGTCTGGCCTACAAGGTTATCGCGTCGAGTTACTGCGTCGTGACCTCGCAGGCGGATATTAATGCCTATACTCTGCACCTCCTCGCGGTCGAACGTTCATGGAGTGAACGCGATATTCGTACAATTGTCGTGGCACGTATGATCGCGGAACAGCTAATGCATATTGGCGAATGTGCTACCAGCATCGCCCGTAGCACACTTCACATGCCCTTCACTTTTCAGGATGGCGAGCGTTTCCGTCCCTGTGCACTCAATCTCCAACGGACCGTTTCTGAGCAATCAATGGTGCGGAATTTGCTTGCCCTGGGCCATGAAGTCCACTTGTTTCTCCAAAAAACGGTGCGCGTCGTTATCGAAGATAATTATGCGCTTGCTGCCTATCTACGGCACGAGGACGACGTTGTGAACGCACGCTATCGCATGGTGAGTAACGACCTGGTCACGGCGCTCACCCCTCCCTGCGCGTTTGAAGCACTCAAGGATGATGCTCATTTTCTAGAGCGCGCCATCTACCTGCTAAACATTGCCCATGTACTCGAACGGATCGCCGACCATTGTAAGCACATCAATGAGCGTGTGATTATGCTCCACAATCATCAGTACGTTGTCGTGACCGAATTGCGCTGATGCTCAAATATATGTGCTCGCTTACTCCTTTGTGAAAAGCTTATGCAAGTTCTGATGTAGTAGATGCTGCAAGGCGTTCTTGAAAGAATAGAAGCACCCGTTGCCAGGCATCTTGTGAGGCTACCGCGTCGTAGTGCGATCCCTGGTCGTTGAAAAACGAATGCTTTGCCCCAGGATATACTTTGATATCATGGGGGATGTCGTGGTTTTCTAAGGCCGCTTCAAGCTTCATTCCAGGCTTTGCCGTGAAATCCTCGGCAGGATATGAGCCTACCACTGGGCAACTTCGTGCCACAGCCCCCAGTGGTTTCGGATTCATCGCATAAAACGGGGCGATTGCCTTGAGCCGTTGATCGTTGCATGCCCAGGCCACCGCAAAACCACCACCCATACAAAATCCAATCGCCCCGATTCGCTCACTATCGACTTCGGGCTGCTCGGCTAGAAACGTCAAAGACTTTTGCAAATCACAAATGCTACTATTTTTGAGTGAATTGAACAGCATTTGTCCCATGAAACGAAACATACACACAGTGCGATTGCGCCCCGTAAATAGGTCTACAGCCAGCGCCACGTAGCCCTCATTCGCGAAGCGCCTGGCAATATCCTTGATATTCTCGTTCATCCCAAATATTTCGTGAATTATTACCACGCCAGGAAATGGTCCCTCCCCCTCAGGACGAGCGAGATAACCCTCAAGTTGTCGCTGCTCAGCGGGAAATGAAAGTGATTGTGCGGTTCCCATGTAGAAGTCTCTCCTTGTTTGTATATGCTCTATAAATGAGCTTGTACAATAGCATCGATGTTATTGTATCTCATCTGCTGGAGGATCTTCTAAAGGATTTTTATGGCGGGAGGTAAAAATTTCTTTCAAGGTGAAGAAACACAAAAAGCAGGCCAGCCCGATAAAGCTTCCACCCATGATGACCACAACAATCTCATCAAGAAGAGAGGCAGCCAATATTATCGCACTAACCGCAGCAATACAGAACATCATCGTACTTCTCCCAACGGGTATCATTTTCCCTTTCGACGAACGGTGCATACGCCCGAATGTATCACATCGTGCCGAACATTTGTCAAACACAAGCAGGTTTATGTTTAGTTTTTCGAGATATACTTATCAGTTTGAGATTGTATAGCACGTGTGCTAAGCTACAAGTAGGTGAAAGTGGCAATAAAGTAATACAACGAGGATGAGTATATTTCATAGCAAAAACTTAATCATTGGTGGAAGCTGGTCAGTGATGATCAGCGACGTCGCCATATAGGGTTGCGGGCGGCATAGAGAAAGGACAAGCCATGACGAGCATGTACGTTGCGATGAACGACTCGCTAGCCGTGATCAGCGGAAAACGCGATCACTGGAAACTCACCGAATATCTGCCAGACATGCAGCCATATTGCCTGGCAGTTGATGCTAATAAACAGGAGCGTGTCTATTGTGGGACCGCCGATCAAGGTTTATGGCGTAGTGATGATGAGGGCCATACCTGGCAAGCGGTAGGGCCAGGGATTCCACACGCGATGGTGATGTCGGTAGCGGTCGCTCTCAATGGAAAGAATGGCAATTACGGGACTGTCTGGGCTGGTACCGAACCCAGTGCGCTTTTCTTTTCTACCGATGGAGGCGACACCTGGCAGGAGCGGTCGAGTCTCCAAGAAATTCCTTCTAAACCGACATGGAGCTTCCCCCCGCGTCCCTATACGCATCATGTGCGCTGGATTCAGCCGGACCCGCATAATCCGCAGCATCTCTTTGTGGCTATTGAGCTTGGTGGCATCATGCGTAGCCTGGATATGGGTCAAACCTGGGAAGATCGCAAGCCAGGAGCGCCATGTGATGGGCATACCCTGCGTATGCATGCTAACGCACCAGGGCGTGTCTATGAAGCGGCAGGCGATGGCTACGCCGAAACATATGATAATGGTGCAACATGGCATGTCTTCGACGAGGGATTGGAGCATTACCACTACGTGTGGAGTCTGGCAATTGATCCGGCCAATCCCCATACCGTCATTGCTTCGGTCGCTCCTGGTCCTCACGAGGCGCACAATTATACCATCGCCGAATCGTATATCGTGCGTCATACAGCCGGGCAAACCTGGCAGCGTGTAACCGAAGGATTGCCAGGCCCCAAAGGCATGCTTGTTTCCTGTATCGCCACAAATCCGGCCGAGCAAGGCATTTTCTATGCCGCTAACAATCATGGAGTGTTTCGCTCGAACGACGCGGGTATCACCTGGCAACAACTTGGTCTCGAATGGCCTGAACGCTATCGCCAGCAGCACGTGCAGGCGCTTGAGCTTATTGGATAATGAGGATCTACTCAACGCGGGATTAAAAGGACATCTCCCACTTTCACCACGCACGCGGGATGGGGAAAGCAGAGCGATGGTCGGGAGTAGTACTGGACTACACGCGCGCCACGAGCGGCACGAGGCTGCGTGTAATCTCGCCCTCTTCACTCTGTTGCGTAGGGCTCGGGGTCATCGTCAATAACACCACGGCGGAATTGGGCGCAGTTACGTCGAACGGGACGTTTTCCTCTACCTGCAGCACCATGCCTGCACGTAGTTTGACGCTGTTGCCTGCCGTACTCAGCGTGACGCTGCCACGCAAAGCCTGCACAAGTAGTTGGCTCCCTGTTTTATATGATTTGAGTTGTTGCCCCGCTTTGAAGGCGAAGAGCACGACACGAGCCGCTCCGGTATCCGACAATACTTGAATATATGGTTGGTCATCCCGAAAATGCGTCAACTCGCGCAGATCAAACAAAATCATGCTTCCGGGTACTTCTTGTTGCACCTCCGCGTGCAGTGCTCCACCACCCTGCTGAAAAATTTGCGCGTCCATAAGTTGACAATAGCTCCTTTATCTATGCTCGATAATGCGTAATCGTACAAATATATTGTACATCCATAATCCCTTTGCTACCAGTGCGGAGCGTTCTCAAATGAGCGTACCTGGTCTCATTCACCCATGGCCTGGTACATCCCCTCCATATCCTGTACCAGCCTGTCAAGTTGCCTACCAACCGGCGTGTATACCCTCAGGATCTTACGATTGGCTGTGTCCATTTCGTGAGCGGCCAGTTCAGCCACTCGGAGATTGATGCGTGTGCTTAGAGCCGCGCTCATCTCATGTAAGCTCTCGCGTAATAATGGGAGGCGTCCTGGTTTTTTCCCTGTATGCAGTGCATCTTCAATACGCTTCATTGCCTCCTCCATTTGCTTGACATATCGTTGGAGGCCAGGCGGAATGTACTTCTCATGTAATAAGGGCATTTGTGTTGATAGTACGGTGATATTGTCGCAGATGTGCTGGTTGTACATAACCAGAGCGTAAAACTTTTCGACATTGCCGCGCTTCGCTTTTGGTTCACTCAACAAACGTTGCAACGAGACAGCGGCATTGATACATTCAACGTGCGCCTCCTGGCTGGCGATCCTGATGGTTTCAGCGTGATAGGTCTCGCCGAGATAGACCGCCATCACATTATGAAAAAAGACACGATTTTTCGCGAGCGTCGCCACAAGCTGCGTCGTCAGGCGCACGTTTTCCCACTGCGGCAGGAAAAGATAGATGGCAATAAAGGCTAATGCTCCACCGGCAATTGTATTTCCCATACGCACGAGCGCCACCACCCAATTACCAGGTTGGATCAAGCCAATCACCAGGATGACCAGGGGGGTAAGGAACAGTACGAAGATGCCATAATTGCGCCACATATGCGAGTAGGCCAGGTAACAAAGCACGGCCAGAATCAGGTAAAGGACAAGCGCATTATAAACGAACGTGGCCAGGGCGGCGGCAGCGATACCACCCACAATCGTACCACTTACACGCTGGATACCACGTTGACGCGTACTTTGAAAATCCGGTTTCAGTACGATCAAGGCGGTAAATGGCAACCAGTATCCATGTGGAATGTGTAAAATGGTATAGATAGCAACGCCCACTGTCGTCGTAATACTCAAACGCAAGGCGTGGCGAAAGATCAATGAATGAGTCGTGAAATTATCCTTCATCAACTCTACCGCATCACGCCAATTCCTCTGTACAGGCTGGAAGCTCGCTTCTTCGTACTCTATGCTCGGCCTTTTGCTATCTGGCTCTTTTATCATATCTACAACTGATTGTATTGTGCTGTAAAGCGAGTTGAGCAGACGCAAAATATGGCGTGTATGTGAGAAGGCAACGTAATCAATCTCTTTGTCAATCTGCATCGTTTGTATACCATTCGTCTGCGCGGTAATTTCATCCATCACTTGATTCAGGTGCGTGGTATCGATCTGGTTTTGGTCGCGGGTAATCGCATTGGCAATGAAGACAAGCTGGTCGGCTAACTGCTCAACACTCGTGTTTAATAGTTGGCGTATTTGGTGTAGACGTACATATTCAGGTGCTGTTTCCACGCTTTCAATGAGAGCAATGATAGAGGTAAATAAGCTATCAGCCTTGAATAATAATCCAAAAAAGAGTGGAAAAAGCGCGCTGGAACCTGGCTGGGCACTGCGTGCGGAAATGACTGTCGCGTGCGCAGCATTGCGTACATCTTGCACGTGTGTGCGCGCCTGTAAGATATGCTCCTCCCAACGCAGTTCGTTTCTCTCATCGCTATTTACCTCGCTCCCCATGGTATGAAAGAAGGTATGTAGGGCGCGATAGTACTCGGCTACGGCGTCGCGCACAGGCTGGTCTGGTCGTAGTGGCCACGCCCAGAGCGTCACCAGTAGTGCCCAGGCCGCACCAAGAAAAATTGCTATGCAGCGTGGTAACACAACGCTTATATCGCCAGGAATGCCGAGAATAATAATGAAGCAGGCGACGGTCACAAAGCCGATCTTGGTGCCGACGCTGCCGAAGACGTTGAGCATACTGCCGAGAAAGGCGATAAGCAACATTGTCAGTATTGCGGGTACGGGGTCGGTACCGACGATGGTTGCAAGAAAGCCCACCAGCACAATGCCAGCAGCAGACAACGACATCGTGAGTGCGCGTCGTTGATACGTGCCCCCGATATCCGCTGATCCTGTATTCAGTCCGCCAAGGTACGCCATTACACCTAACGCTGGCTGGTGAATAAGCTGTGCCACTAACAAAGGGAATAGCGCGATGATTACCATGCGCACGCCAAAGGATGCGTCACCTTTACTGACCACAAAGACGTTGCGTCCGAACTCTCGTATTGCTTCACCACTTCGGCGTGCGCTTCGTTGTAGCCCGTTGCTTATATCCATCTTTGCAAAGATAGCCTCCTTTTTGGGTCTCGTAGCAAATCTATGATGTACACGCACAACTATGCGGCAAGGCAACAGCAAGAAAGCTTTATTATTGCCTTCTTTAGCCGTCATAGATTATACTCACATCAATTCGGCATGGTCCGAAATAAAATCAAGAGAGGCTATATCCCCTTTGCCTTGCGCTCAACATTTTTGTGGGATTAGGTGCTGTGCATGAATATAAAGGGAAAAGTGCTATTTTTAAATCTGGCTGATGATAGCAGAACTTCGCTTCTGTTGCTCAAAGCGTTAAGTTCTGAAACGCGATTAGCCATTTTGACGTATGTGGGAGACCGCACGGTCAACGTAAATGAGATAGCAGAAGCTTTGCAGATTGCACCATCGTCAGCAACGACACATATCCAGATTTTGGAGAAGGCGGACCTCATCCGCACAAAGGTTATTCCCGCAACGCACGGACTCCAGAAGTTGTGTGCCAGGACGTATGATGATGTACATATTCGCCTGGAACGTGGGGAAACCAGTGGACGCAATTCATTTAGTATTCCCATGCCCATCGGCCAGTACTACGATTTTGATGTGCACCCCACGTGCGGCCTGACGAATGAAGATAGTTTGATTGGTTTGCTTGATAATCCGGCCAGTTTTTACGAACCTGCGCACGTCACAGCGCAGTTGTTATGGTTCGGCTCCGGCTACGTGACCTATCGTTTTCCCAATCATTTACCGATGGGCACCCGCGCGCTGCGCCTGGATTTGAGTGCCGAACTTTGCTCGGAAGCGCCTCTCCACCACCTCAGTTGGCCCTCTGATATCACCTTGTGGATCAATGGCATCGAGGTTGGTTCGTGGACGAGTCCGGCGGATTTTGGCGGTGAGCGGGGACTACTGACCCCGGAATGGTGGGAGATAAAAGATAGCCAATACGGCATGCTCAAAATCTGGTCGGTACAAAAAAAAGGCAGCTATATTGACGGCAGAAGCATCAGTGCCGTCCAGATTGATGATTTGCAGATAGGCGAACATCCATTTATCGAGGTGCGATTAGGCGTGAAGCCCGACGCCATCAATATGGGTGGCATGAACCTTTTCGGTGAACGCTTTGGCAATTATCCCCAACCTATCGTCATGAAGGTCAATTTCGAGCACTACACGAACGGCAAGAAGTAGGATCACTAACCATCCTGCATCCTGTTGCTGAGAAACGGTTACAATCTTCCGGTTCGTATACTTTTTATAGAAGAGAAGGAGGATACAACATGAAAAAGATCACATTGGAAGAGCATTTTTCTGCTCCTGAGGCATTGGGATACAGATTAGCCAAACAATTTCCTGCCAACTACGCAAACGATATTCGGGCCAGGTTGCAGGATATAGAAGCGTTTCGCTTGCCCGAAATGGATCTGTATGGCATCGATATGCAGGTGCTTTCGCTCAATGCTCCTGGTATCCAGGGAGAAACAGATACTGCTACGGCGATCAACAAGGCCAGGCAGGTCAACGATAGCCTGGCCGAGCTTATTCGCAAACATCCAACGCGTTTTTCCGGTTTTGCTGCTCTGCCGCTGCAAGACCCCAAAGCTGCTGCCGATGAACTGGAGCGCGCGGTGACGCAACTTGGTTTGAAGGGAGCGCTGGTCAATGGGCACACCAACGGTGAATATCTCGATCAGCAGAAGTTTTGGGGCGTGTTCGAGCGAGCGCAGGGGCTTGGGGTGCCCATCTATCTGCACCCGAACGATTCGCCTCGCGAGCAGTTGAAGGCCTATGATGGCTATCCCGAATTGCTGGGAGCCACCTGGAACTGGGGTATGGAAACGGCGACGCACGCGCTACGCCTGGTTTTTGGCGGCGTATTCAATGAGTTTCCCGCGACCACGCTCATCCTTGGGCATATGGGTGAGATGTTACCCTATGTACTGGCGCGCCTGGATGAGCGTTGGGACGCTTTCAAGCCCAATAGTAAGCTGAAAAAAGCTCCGTCGCAGTACATCAAAGAGAATATGCTGGTCACGACGAGCGGCAATGTATCGGCAGCGTCGTTGCTCTGCGCGCTACTTACGCTTGGGGCCGAGCATATCCTCTTCTCAGTAGATTACCCTTATCAAAGCACCAGGGATGTGACGCATTTTATTGAAACTGCACCGATTAGCGACGTGGACAAAGAAAAAATCTGCTATCGCAACGTCGAGCGCGTGCTCAAGCTATGATGGTGAAATGTCTGATTTTGCTCGCCTGAAGCTAATTCATAAAGAAAGGTTAATGGTTTCCGGAAACCATTAACCTTTCTTTATGAATTAGCTCTATTTTAGAGCGTTGACCAGTAATCGGCAGCCTCATCAGCATTTTGGTCAGCATCACGAGAAGCTGGAACGATATTCTCCCTATTCGGCTGCACTGCCCGCATTTTGCTGCTAAGTTGGCGATTCAACTCGTTGCCTTCCGCGTACTGCGTTGAGGAGAATGGTTGCTGGAATACGTGAGGAGCAGGCGAACGTGGTATTCGTTCTGGGGTGGCTGGTGGTTCGTTTTCCTGCTGGCTCTCATTTGCAGGGCGCGTAACGGCCGGAACGCGTACTACAGGCTGCACAATACCCTGGGTCATCATCTCATAATATTCTGTTAAGCGGAGAGCGATCAGTTGACCGGGCTGGTCAACCATATGATGTTTTAAGGCATCATCACGCAATGCTTCTAGAGCGGAAGAGTTTTTCAGAAAACCAACCGAAAAATACAAATATTTATCTGCTGCGTTTTGTGACATAGATCCTTCTCTCCTGTACCTCTTTCTCGCTTTATATTGTAATTTCTACTTATGTATATTCCTAGGCACTGCTCCCGTAGGTAGAAAGATGCCTTTAATTAGTATCTTTCTACATGCAGGGCGATGTGGCCTCTTTTTTCCGTGAATGCAAGGAAATGTCAATTATGCTCTGCGCACGTTCATCGGGCCCATATTTTCAGACGTGCCCATACCCGGATTACTGATGCTCGAACTGCTATTGCTATTCTGCGGTTTGCGCATTAAGAGACGGCCAGCAAGCGTACAATAGCCCAGGGCATTCGCATTAATGGGGTCTTCAGGTCGCGATAGATGAGGAATACGTTGCTTGAGATAGTTGTAAAAATAATATACACCACCTCCAACGTTGAGCACAGGCTTAAAGCTTGCCGCAACCGCGTCGCGATCACTCTGCCTCCAGGCTGAAGCGACAAAGGAGACGATTTCACTACCTACTTGCGTGATAGCTTCCTTCACCAAACGCTCCAGTTCATAGACGCTGATAGTTTCTCCATAGGAAGAAATATCGGGATAACGGCGCTCACCCTGCGAGGCATAAGCGTGCATAATCTCGCGTGCTTCGAGCAACGATAAGGGACGATCATATTTATTCTCGAATGCATCCATGATCATCTGTGTTGCCAACTCTACACCAACCGGCTTGCCTTTGCAATACTCGGTCACAGGAACCTGACCACGTGCGACATACAGGTCAGTTGTGCGCCCACCGATATCAATGACCGCGCTCTCTGTGGTCTTGCTTGCCGATTTATCACCATAGGCGATCAGCGCGCCCGCGCCCTCCATCACCACGGTTGCAACCTCGACCGTTACCCGCCGCACAATTTTGCCACCATCGAGCGTAAACAGATAGGTTCCATCGAGCGAGGCTTTAATAGCACTACGTAATGCCGAGTTTTTGATATACGTTTCAGCCGGGAGGCCCGCAACCACGTACAAACCGAATTCAGCCTCAGGAATCAGCGTAGCCGCAATGGTTAACAAACCACGCAAGCTATATTTACTAGCATAGCGCTGCATATCGCCGCGACCAGTATAGACCTCAACAGCTTGTTGTAACGCTAAATCCCCGATAGCATACGCAGCCTCTTCCTCATAAAACTGCATAACATGTGCATTATCCTGGTCTACATTCACACCTAAATTGCGTAAAACATTTGGATCAACCTTTGCAAATGCAGTTGGGACGCTCAGTGAGACGGTTCTACCATCCCCAAGCACAGCCACTCCGCCTAGTTCAGCATTCCCGAAATCATGGCCATAGGGATACCATTTCATTAGATAATACCCTTTTCTTTGTTAACTATTGTTCTTTCGAACAACCTGTCTATGTGTTGCTACTTCTGAGAACGATTGGGACCTTCTTAAGTATCTTTTTCGTGTGGAAACAGCACAAATTGGCCTCTTCAATTACGTACTCTTGAGAATCTAATCCTTACACATACTATTTGTCAAGGCCTTCCTATAAAGTTTCAATGTTTTGTGATGGAAAAATATGCTGCTTATTATGAAAAATCTCTTATAATTCAAATTTCTGGTTGCAAAAAATCATGGTGGTGCCGTAGGTGAGCGCCTTGATGCAAAAACTTGCAAAAAGTCAGTACGTCGTTTATACTCGCTATTGTAAACGTTTCTTAACAGTAATGAAGGGCTTTCTTCTCATGACCTGGACGTTATTCCGCTAGTATCCCCATCAATAATATCTTTCCTCCGGTCCTGGCTCTGGTTTCTTCTCTGAAAACAGAGTTGTGTTCCCGTATCTCTCGATCCCTCCACATTTCTGTGGTTTT
>DATAYF010000605.1:0-20840 GCA_036272735.1 Ktedonobacteraceae bacterium | reverse complement strand
CCTCTGGGATGCCTCTCTTCACAACGACGCGTGTTGTTTGGAACTCCGGTTTGTTGCCGCGTGTGGCGATCACTGCGGCATCAAACACATGCTCTTTGGGCAGGTCCCACAGTTGGCGATGCTCTTTCGTCACGTAGCCCCAGGTTTCTTGCGCCTCTATCCGCTTGAGCAATTGCACACGAATACTGTTCATCTGCGTCGCATGCAGCAGCGTACCTTTTTTCTTGCCAGTGCGCCGAAGCTGGATGGTTCCTGCATGCAGCGCATCATGACACATTTTGCACAACGTCAGTAAATTGGCTTCCTCATCGCTTCCCTGTTGGCTGCGAAAAACAAGATGATGTACTTCTAAGCGTGGGTCTTTCGATTTTCCTTTGCACTGTTGACAAGTATAGGCATCCCTGGTTAACACATACGCTTTGGTATTAGCAAAACCGTAGTTGATCCCCTTGTGATACAGCCATTTGTTTTGCAGCACTGCGGGGTTTTTCAGCGCATGAGGGTCAAAGGTTCCGGTTTCCAGCACCAGCGATATGATCGGCAATAACGCCTGCACAAAGCGGATCTCCCGTAGATGCGCATCGATTTTGCTTCTCATCGTGGGCGAAAACCGGCCTTTCTTGATCGAATTTCTGCGATGTAACCAACGGGCAGATCTGTAGCGCGTTTTGCGATTGCGACGCTTACGACGCTGTGTGGCTCGCTCTTTCATCGTGGTGGCAATGTCATTGCGAATTGCCGCCGCAGAAAGATAGAGGACCTTGCCGTGTTCATCAGCCACAGCCGAACCAATCACCGAACTGCCGGTATCCACCCCAAGCGTGAGTGGTTGCGTGTAGGTCGTCTCCGGTTGCGTATGGAGTTTGATGGTAAATGGCGTTCTCCGCACGACGCTGGCTTTTCCTTCTTTGAGCAACAAGCGAGCAATCACCGAGGAGCAGGGCATCAGGGGTCTTCTGTCCGGTGCCAGCACATACACAATGTTCATGACCACGATTCCTTTCGGAAAATGCTCCGGCAAACGCCGGGTGACGCGTATCTCTCCCCTGCGACCAGGAAGAGAATCCGACTTCATCTCGACAAAGTTCAAAAGGCTTGTTGCGCCTGGATCACCGGACCTTTCCTCAGTCCTACTTAAACCCAGGCGACAGAGCAACGGTCTGATGCGTCAACCGCAGGTGTCATCACCAATTGAACGTAGCTCCCATTTCTGGGGCTGAGTCTGGTGAACTTGAGCTTCCGAAAAAGCGACCAAACCTGAGATCCGACGGCTTCCGAAGAAGCCGCTGCGTCTTCAGCTCAGCGGTAGTTCACAGGAGGTTATCGACATCATTTTCTGTTGATTTCTCCTTTTAAGCTGGTCAATGCCAGCCAATCCAAAAACGGCCCCAGCCAGCTTTCGCTGGCTAGTCCACGATTTCACCGCAGGTGACGTTGGCAACTGCTCCAGTGATCGCACTGGCTTGATCCGATGCCATCAGAACTGCTGCATTCGCCACTTCGGCGAGCCTGGGCAGCCGCTTGAGCAAGGTGTCCTGCGCCATAGTCGCCTCCCACGCCTCGCGGGAAATCCCAGCCTGCTCGGCATGAAGGTGGAAAACCTCGTCAACTCCAGGAGCGTCGGGAGAACCAGATGATCGCAGACAGACGACGCGGACGCCCTGTGGACCCATCTCGGCAGCTAGCTGCCGACAAAAGCCCTCAATGGCAGCTCCGGCGATCCCAAAACCGCCGACATTCGGGTACGGCTTACGGGCGGCCTGGGCGGTGAGGGCCAGGATGACGCCCGACCTGTTCTTAGCCATATAGCGCGCCGCCGCGGTCGCCGTGAGGAAATGCGTCGCCATCGCGTTCACGACCGGCAACATGAAATGCTCCTGCTGCATCTCGACGAGCGGTGCTCCCTGGGTATCACCAAGTCCGATGACGTTGAAGGATACGTCGATGCTCCCAGCTTTTCTTGCCACTTCGCTCAGGTGGCTCTCGACCGCCTGCTCGTCGAGCGCATCGACTTGAGCGACCTCAGCCTCTCCTCCTGCCTTGGAGATGTCGCGAGCTACGGCGTCGAGCGAAGCCAGGGTACGACCGGCAAGGAAGACCTTCGCTCCCTCACGGGCGAAGGCGCGGGCAACCGCACCGCCGACGGCTCCTCCCGCTCCATAGATCACAGTGTTTTTGTTTTTCAGTAACATCTCTCTTCTCCTGTGTGGCGAGTTGTAATATATACTCTAGTTTTTCGGGGTCAGTATTCAATGTTCTGCCCTGTACCAATATGCCCACCACCAGACCACTCAAGGAACGAGGATCACGCCTGTTCATGCCCATTGCTCGCTTCCTGTCCTGGGGAAGTTCGCCCGCGTAGGTGAGCCAGAGCCGTGTTTCAGTTTCCTTTGGTTTTGGCAACGCCTCTAGCTTACTTGCTCACACCGAAAAAAACTTCTCCGATCTTGCTCTTCTCCTGCACAGCGCGCTCGGCTTGGTCAGCTAAACATAGGCTCGCGCCGCGACAGCAAGGCGCGTGATCTGCATACTGTAGTGGACAAAAACGAACTCTGCCAGTTTATATTGCTGCACGAAGGGACGACCCGCGAATGGGTCGTCCCTTTTCGTCATGTTTGCTCAAAAGTCGGTGGTACGCCAATCAGGCATGGACCGTCTCTCTAGTGGATTCCTCGCCTGCTTCATCTGTCTGTGCCATCCTCTCCGGCTTTGTACTAGCCGACGTTGTTAGAATGGGCACATCTTTGAGAAAGAACGTGGCGACCAGGGCGATCAAGGCAAAGACCAGAATGGCGAGAAAGCCGTGGGAAAGCGCACCGGCCAGGGCCAGTTTGCCTGTATTGCTGGTCGGTAAATGGCTCATCAAGTTGCCGGAGACCGCGCTACTGACGACCGTCCCCACGATTGCTATGCCCAGGGTTGCTCCCACCTGTCCCAGGTAACGCACCGCCGCTGTGCTGACGCCTAGGCGACTCTCCGGCAGCGCATTCTGGACTGCCAGCATCGGCAGAGAGAAGAAGGGGCCAATGCCGAGGCCAGTCAGCACCAGGACCAGGGTGGCTTGCAACAGGTTGGTGGTCGGCGTCATAAAAGTGATCAGCAGGGCTCCCATGCACATGAGCAGCGCCCCCACTATCGCCACGATGCGGTAGCGTTTGAGCCGATTGATCGCCATACTGCCCAACATAGCTCCAGCTACCATACTCATGGAGAATGGCGTCATTACCAACCCGGCGTCGGTGGGCGAGATAGACAGCACGCCCTGGAAGAAGAGCGGCAGGTAGAGCGTCAAGCCCATCACTAACATCATTTGCAACAGTGCGAGCAGCGCGCCCATGCTGAAAATCTGGTTTTTGAACAGATCCAGCGGCAGAACCGGCTCCAGCGCTTTGCGCTCGGCGAACAGGGACAGGACGAACAGGACGATGCCAGCCGCGAGCATGCCGAGCACCCACGGGGAGGTCCAGGCATAGATCTGATTCCCACCCCAGGTCAGTCCCAGCATCAGACAAATGGTAGCAACGGCACAGAGCAGAGCGCCCGGGAAATCGATGCCGCGCAGAGACTCCCGGCCTTTCCAGGCGCTGGTTCGCACTGAGATAGTAACGGGCAAGAAGATCACGAGTGCCACGACAGCGATCAAACCCAGTGGCACATTGATATAAAAGACCCAGCGCCAACGTGATTCCTCGGTGACCAGACTGCCCAGCAGCGGACCATGCTCGGACAGCCAGCCTCCTAGCGCGGGACCTGAGAGACTCGAGACGCCATAGACTATGCCAAAGAGACTCATCCATTTCGCACGCTCGTCCGGCGGAAAGAGATCACCAAAGACGGTGCCGACCAGGGCTATGCCGATGCCGGCACCCAGTCCCTGCATGCCGCGAAAGAGGATCAGTTGATTCATGCTCTGAGATGCGCCGGCCAGGATAGAGCCCAGCAGAAAGAGCACAGTGCCGCAGAGCAAGAACCATTTGCGGCCAAACTGGTCTGAGAGTTTGCCGACAATAGGGATCATTGTTACCGAAGCGAGGATATAGGCAGTCACGACCCAGCTATAGCGATCCAGGCCATGCAGTTGAGCGACGATGCGTGGCATGGCGGTGCCAACAATCGCCTGGTCGAGTGCTTCTAATAAAAGGGTCAGCATCAAGGCACTGATCACAGAGGCCAGCGCGAAGCCGTGCAGACGAGGCTTGCTTTCTACCGTAGATGACGCGGCAGTAGTAGATGCGATACTCATCGTGAAATTCCTCTCTCATTTCGCTTGACGTGTTTCATATCCAAAGTATATCCTTGAAGGAGGACAAAAACGGCCCTCGTTCGAGAGGAAATCGCGAAAGATGTGCAAATTGCTGAAAGCAGAGGGACCATTATGTATCATCCAACCAGTCGCGTGCTCACGGTACTCGAATTGTTGCAGTCCAGGCCAGCCATCAGTGGTCCAGAGTTAGCTGCTCGCCTGGAGATGGACGTGCGTACTGTGCGCCGCTACATCACACACCTTCAAGATATCGGCATTCCTGTTGAAGCCAACATTGGTCGCTATGGCGGGTATCGCCTGCGTCCCGGCTTTAAGTTGCCCCCGCTAATGTTTAGCGAAGAAGAAGCTACGGCGGTCGTGCTTGGCTTGCTGGCAAACACGTGGCTAGAGGTCGGACAATCACAGACAGCCATCGAAGGGGCGCTAGCCAAAGTCTCCCGTGTGCTTCCGCTGCGGGCGCGAGAACGCCTGGAAGCCGTTTCTTCGCACCTGGTCCTCTTTCCGCACGACCAGCAAGCGCAGCCCGATGCCTCTCTGCTGATCAATCTCTGCGAAGCAATCGGACAGCAGCAACGCATCGCCATTGACTATCGTTCCTACCATGACCAGATGACTCACCGCAAAGTTGAGCCATATGGTATGGTGGGGCGGGATGGGCACTGGTACCTGGTTGGGTACTGTTACCTGCGTCAAGACTACCGGACATTTCGCCTGGATCGCATTCAGCAGGTAGAGCTACTCACGGAACCTTTTGAGCGAGCAGAAGATTTTGATTGCCAGACATATATGATGGAACAGTATACCAGGGCACCAGGCAGCTTTCACATCGAAGTAGAGTTTCAAGCCGCGTTGTATACTGTGCAGCAAAAGATTCCTGCATCTTATGGTTCGCTGACGACCACGTCAGCAGGGGTGCTGTTTCAGAGTCAGTATGAAGATGTAGACGGTATAGCGCGCTACCTGATGGCACTCAACCTTCCATTCGTGGTTCACGACCCGCCAGAATTGCGCGAAGCGCTGCTGCGCCTGGCCGAGCAGATGATTCAGAGCGCGACAGATGACCGCAAGGACCGCGCCCTACCATAACGCGTATGACCGTGTAAGATATAGCCGTAGCCCCCAATCCTTTGCCAGCAGCTGGTGGAAGCACTCAATAACGAATTATGCCTGTATATCACTATATGCATTATTTTTATTTATTCTCAGCTTTTATACTAAGCATATCTACTTAAAACTCTACTATCGTAGAGGATTTGCCAGTTCAAACGCGATGACGAGATGTGGTTCAGGGGGAAAAGATTTGTGAAAAAACTTGCGGTATCTATCCTCATGGTTGCTTTAGTAGCGTTCACCAGCGTCAATTTCGCCGTGCCCGTCCATGCCCACACCATCACACGTCTAGCATTGCGCTACAAACCCATCTGCACCTCTGCTCGCCCTGGCGTAGCACACTGCGACGCCATTCAGGTCTATCCGGCCGGTCACGCTGCCGGTAGCAATACGCCATCGGGCCTGGCTCCCAGCGACCTCCGGTCCGCCTACAAGCTTCCAACCACTTCGGCTGGACACGGTCAAACCATTGCCATCGTCAATACATACGATAATCCTAGAGCCGAGGCTGATATGGCGGTCTATCGCTCACACTTTGGCTTACCAGCCTGCACAAGCGCCAATGCCTGTTTCCGCAAGGTCGATCAAAATGGCACCAGCAGGTATCCTCGGCCGGATGCGGCGTGGGCACAGGAAAGCGCCATCGATCTCGACATGGTCAGCGCCATCTGCCCCCACTGCCACATCTTGCTTGTCGAAGCTAGCATCGCCTCGGCAAAAAGCCTTAGCAGCGCGGTAAATACCGCCGTGCGCCTGGGTGCCACCATCGTCAGCAATAGTTACGGCATTGAAGAAGTCCCTGCTGAAGTCAGCTATGCTCCTTATTTCAATCATCCAGGCGTCATCATCACCGCCAGCACGGGCGATACCGGCTACGGGACCGAGTTTCCCGCCGTGTATAATAGCGTCGTCTCGGTTGGTGGCACGACGCTCAGCCGTAGCAACAACGCGCGTGGCTGGAACGAGACGGCCTGGAATAGCACCGGCAGCGGTTGTAGCCAGTACATTAGCAAACCAGGTTGGCAAAGCGATACGGGGTGCAGCAAGCGCAGCATAGCCGATGTGGCGGCCGTCGCTGATCCTGCCACCGGAGTCGCCGTCTACGACACCTATGATAAGGCGGGCGGTTGGTTGCTCTTTGGTGGCACCAGCGTCGCGACCCCTATCATCGCCAGTACCTACGCACTCGCTGGTAATGCCGCGCGCATCAACGCCGCCTCTTCCCTTTACAGCCATCCCGACAAGCTATTTCACGTCACCCGTGGCAACAATGGTACGTGTAATACCGCGTACCTCTGCAATGCCGCCCCCGGCTATAATGGTCCTACGGGATTAGGTACACCAGATGGAGTGGGAGCGTTTTGAGGTAAAAAGATACCAGAATAAAAGTCAAACTATATTGATAAACTTGCTGTTCATAATGAACAGCAAGTTTATCAATATAGTTTGACTACTTCCTACAAATAGAGCTACAGATTTCGCGTGAAATGTCCAGGTAATGATCGATCACCGATTGCGCATGATGCCGTATTGACCAATCAAGCTGCCGCACCACCATATGCGCCAGGTATACATGGACCATCTCCACGCCAGAATACGCACACGCTTCCGACATAAGATCGTCTATAGCTTTCTCCGGCAACATATCACCTAGCTTATACTGATAAAATAACATGGTGGCAAGGTCAAAGCCCGCGTCGCCAACGCAGGTTCCATCCCAATCAATGACGCCACTAATCTGCCCACCGGTCATGAGAATATTCGCGGGATTAAAGTCGTAGTGCACAATATCCATCGTATGGCGGCACATGGGCGCATACATTCTCACGTAAGTTTGCAAATCACTCAGCATGTTGGCGGTTTCAGAGGAATAATCTCTTAATGGAGCAAGCAGACAATAGCCATCGCCTCCATGCAACACGGTCTCTACGATGCGCTGAGGCCAATCACCACGCTCGTTCGCCGCATTTCGCTGCTTCCGGTTTAAAGCGCATACCTGTTGAACAAGCAAACGAGTAAGAGACTGCGGTTGCATAGGCGTACCTGGCAACCGCTCTTGAATGCTGTAACAACCATCCTGAAACACGCCGTTATACAGGTAGAGCGGAGCCGGATAATTGTTCGCACGCAAATTCGCCATCATCTCCGCAATATGGTTTACCACCTCCACCTGATGCAATCCCTCACTCCATTTCAGGACAAAGCGCCCTTCTTGACCAGCCGTGACCAGAAAGGCACCTTGTTCGCCACCCAGACAACGCTCAAGCAAGGTGAACGTTGTCTGGTGCTGCGCGTTGATATATTGTAGCAACACTTCAGGTTGCATATACAATTACCTTTGCGCTCCCACAACCTTGTTCGTAATGGTGCCAATACGCTCGATCTCGATCTCCACCACGTCGCCTTCGTGCAGGTAGATGGGCGGTTTGCGCATGGAACCAACGCCAGCCGGGGTGCCCGTTGAGATGATGTCACCAGGCACCAGCGTCATAATCGAACTGATAAAGGCAATCGTTTTGGCAACCGAGAAAATCATCAGTTCGGTGCTGGCGTGCTGCAACTGTTGTCCGTTCACGCGTGCACCAACCATTAACGCCTGCGGATCGGGGATCTCCGACGCAGGCACGATACCGGGACCCATCGGCGCAAAGGTGTCGATGGCTTTGCCTGTCGTCCACTGGCTGGTCAAAAATTGCAGGTCACGCGCACTCACGTCATCCATGATGGTATAACCGGCGATGTAGTTCAGCGCATCTTGCTCGGATACCTGCTTGCACGTGCGACCTATGACCACCGCCAGTTCCGCCTCGTAATCGATCTGCTCGCTATTGCCTGGCAGTACAATGTTGTCGCGCGGCCCTACCAGCGAGTTGCGATACTTGGCAAACAATACCGGCGCGGACGGGACCGCCTGACCCGACTCGGCGGCATGATCGGCATAATTGAGGCCCAGACAGATGATCTTCTCTGGATCGGGGATCGGTGGTCCAAGCTCGACATCTTGCAGTGCTGAAGCCTGCTCTTTTCCACCCGCGAAGATGCCGCGTGCATTCTCTAGAGCCTGCGCGACCCCGACAGGACCAGCCTCCAACAAGGCGCGTACCGTTGGTTCTTTATCGCCATAGGTATAGGTCGCCGAAGCCGCTATGATTTGTCCATCCTGCTCAATCCCAGCCTGCCACGCTGCCTGGCTACTGGTGCGGTACGTTACTAAACGCATGAACGTATCCTCTCTACTCTACTGTCAAAAATAAACTGGCGCGGCCAGGCCCCGCTAAGCAATGCCTGACCAGTCTCTCTATGATAAAACATTTTCTCAATGATCTGCATTCTTATATCTTGACGAACATCGAACCTATTTGCAAATAGGTTCGATGTTCGTCAAGATATAAGAGCAGCCAGGTCGCTTCCATGTATCCTTCTCCCGGCTCTATTCGTGTCTCCCACAGACAAAATAGATTGCTTTTCCAACCATAAACAGAGGAGGACAAAAGAGAGATGGCAAACACACAGGCACAAAACAAACCGCGTATCGGTTTCATAGGCATGGGCCACATGGGTAGCTTGATGGCTGAACGTCTCTTACACGCTGGCTATCCCGTCACCGTGTACGACCGCACGCCCGACAAAGCCCAGGCGCTGATGCGTCATGGTGCACAGATCGCCGATCAACCGCGCACCCTTGCCAGCAACTGCCAGATCGTTATGCTATGCGTGACCGACGCGCATGCAGTCAATGAACTCACGGATGGGCCAGAAGGAGCGCTGGCTGGATTAAAAAATGGCAGCACCTTGATCGATCTCAGCACCGTGTCGCCAGAGAAATCTCGCCATCTCTACGAAGCCGCGCACACTAAGGGTGCGCGCATGATCGATGCCGCTGTTTCTGGGAGCACGCCACAGGTGCAAGAGGGAAGCCTGGTCATCTTTGTTGGTGGCGACCAGGATGTGTACCAGCAGTGCAAGCCGCTGCTCGAAGTGTTGGGCAAAAGCGTCATCTACATGGGGACAAGTGGCATGGGCACCACGATGAAGCTCGTGGTAAACGCGCTGCTCGGCCTGGGACTACAGGCCGTTGCCGAAGCGATTACTCTGGGCGAAAAGGCGGGCCTGGATAAACGCCAGTTGATCGAGGTGCTGGGCCAGACGGCGGTGATCGCCCCCACGCACAAACAGAAGTTGCAAAACGCGCTCAACGACGACTATCCTGTGGAGTTCGCTTTATCACTGATGCGCAAAGACTTCAGCCTCATCATGCACCAGGCAGCAGAGCTATCGGTGAGCATGCCCGCTACAGCCGCAGCCGAACAGTTGTACGCGGCGGCACTGGCGCAAGGACACGACGAAGACTACTCGGTAATGATCCAATTTATGCAACAACTTTCTGGCATCAAGCAAGAGAGCTATGCTTCGCGACACTAAAAAGTAAGTCATAAGACATAAACGTTTCTTTATGGTTTGGCCCAACCATAAAGAAACGTTTATGTCTTATGACACAACCCTGTAGCTATTTGTGCACGCGTAACGTAATAGAAGTGGTTATACAGGCACAAAAATGAACGTAACAGTATCCTGGCACGATAGAGAGAAACGTCGGCCAATTGTTACCCGCATAGATGCTTATCACAGTTATTGAAAGGCAGGTTCGGATGTCAAAACTTGACCAGTCACAACTCAGCCTGATGAACAAGTACTGGCTCGCGGCAAATTACCTGACCGCTGGCCAGATTTATTTGCAGGACAACCCGCTCCTCAAAGAACCGTTGCGACCCGAGCATATTAAGCCACGCCTGCTCGGTCATTGGGGCACATCACCTGGACTCAGCTTTATCTATGTGCATATGAACAGGCTCATTAAAGAACACGACGTGAATATGATTTATTTAGCGGGTCCGGGGCACGGTGGACCGGCGCTGCTGGCAAACGTATACCTTGAGGGCACTTACACAGAGGTGTACCCGCAGATTACTCATGACGTAGCGGGTCTGCGACACTTTTTGCGCCAGTTTTCTACCCCTGGCGGCGTGCCAAGCCACGTGAGTGTGCCGACACCAGGTTCCATCCACGAGGGCGGCGAATTGGGTTATGTGCTCTCGCACGCCTTCGGTGCGGCCTTCGATAATCCCGACCTGCTGGTTACGGCCGTCGTTGGTGATGGTGAAGCCGAAACAGCCCCGCTGGAAGGCTCGTGGAAAAGCATCAAATTTTTAGACCCGGCCCGCGATGGTGCGGTGCTTCCTATCCTCCACCTCAATGGCTATAAGATTTCCGGCCCGACTGTCTTAGGCCGCGCCAGCGACGAGGCCATTCAGCAGCAACTCAGCGGTCACGGCTACGATGTCCATTTCGTCGAAGGCGATGATCCCATGCAGATGCATCAGCAGTTTGCCACAACGCTGGAGACATGCTATACGAAAATTCGCTCGTACCAGGAGGACGCACGCAAAAAGGGCACCACTGGCGTTCCCCGCTGGCCCGCCATCGTCCTGCGCAGCCCGAAAGGCTGGACTGGACCGAAGGTGGTCGATGGCAAACAGATCGAAGGCACATTCCGCGCGCACCAGGTGCCGGTAGACGATGTGAAGAACAATCCCAAACATCTCAAAATACTTGAGGACTGGCTGCGCAGCTACCAACCGGAGAAACTCTTCGACGAACAGGGACGATTCATGCCCGAACTTGCTGAGCTGGCCCCACGAGGCAACCGCCGCATGGGAGCCAATCCGCACGCCAATGGCGGCAAGCTGCTGGTAGACCTGAATATGCCCAATTTTACCGACAAAGGCTACACAGTCACGGTGAAGAAGCCATCCACCGAGTACGTCGGCAATACCCAACAACTGGGCGCGCTGCTACGCGACATATTCAAAAAGAACGCAAAACAGCAAAATTTCCGCTACTTCTGTCCCGACGAAACCAATTCCAATCGGCTGGGAGCCGTTTTCGAGATCGAAAATCGCACGTTTGAGGAGACCATCGAGCCAAACGACGATCACCTCTCGCCGCTGGGGCGGGTTATGGAGGTCTTGAGCGAGCATCTCTGCGAGGGTTGGCTAGAAGGCTACCTGCTCACAGGTCGGCATGGCTTCTTCGCCAGCTATGAAGCGTTTGCCATGATCGTCGACTCGATGATTATTCAACATTCAAAATGGTTGGAAGGGGCGCTCGGCCTCTCCTGGCGCGCCCCCGTCGCCTCCTTGAACATCCTCTTGACCTCGACCTGCTGGCGCAACGACCACAATGGCTTCAGTCACCAGGGGCCCGGCCTTATCGATACCGTGCTTTCGCGCAAGGGCAACGTGGCGCGTATCTACCTGCCGCCAGATTCCAACTGCCTGCTCTCGGTGGCCGATCATTGCTTGCGCAGCCGCGATTACATCAACTTGATCGTCATCGATAAGCAGCCACACCTGCAATACCTGAACATGGCGGACGCTATCGAGCACTGCACGCGTGGTTTATCTAAGTGGCAATGGGCAAGCAATGACGATAATGTCGAGCCTGACGTGGTGCTGGCTTGCGCCGGTGATGTGATGACCCAGGAAACGCTGGCGGCGGCACACTGGCTACGCCACCATATCCCCGAACTCAAAGTCCGCGTCGTCAACGTGGTGGACCTCATGACACTCTACACGCCCGACGCGCATCCGCACGGACTCGATCCAGCAACCTTCATCGAACACTTTACGGAAGATAAGCCAGTTGTTTTTGCCTTTCATGGCTATCAAAGGGCTGTACACGAGCTGGTGCATGGGCGTCCCAATACTGATCGCTTCCACGTGCGCGGCTTTAACGAGGAAGGCACAACCACCACTCCGTTCGATATGGTCGTACGCAACGGTGTCAGTCGTTATCATCTCTGCATGCTTGCGCTACAAAACGTGTCGCGCGTGCGCCCGCTCGTTCCCAAACTTATTCAGGAGTGCGAGGATATGCTAAGCAAGCACGAGACATATATCAGAGCCAATCTGGAAGATATGCCAGAGGTGAGAGATTGGGTGTGGACCGACTAACCGCCAATAGAGGTAATGGTGCGAGTCGAAAGCCGCATCATCACCTCAATGACAAGTGGAAGGTACAATATGAAAGTCTTGGTACTCAACGCTGGCTCAAGTTCGCAGAAAAGCAAGCTATACGAGCTGAACGATAATCCGTCCGAAGCCGCGCCAAAAGCGCTCTGGGAGGCTTATGCCGACTGGACGCATACGCCCGATAACGCCGAAATCACCATTAGCAACATCCACGGGCAGCGGCAACAGTACACCGTACACGTCACGTCGCGCGCGGCTATTATCGAGCACATCCTGAGCACGTTGTGGAGCGGCTCCACGCAAATAATTGCCAGACCGCAGGAGATCGATGTCGTCGGTCATCGCGTCGTGCATGGCGGGCCGGACCTCTATGAGAGCACGCATATTACGCCTGAGGTGCAGGCCACCATTCAGCGCCTGGCCTCCTTTGCCCCGCTGCATAATCCCGACAACCTTGAAGGCATCGAAGCCGCGCAACGTGTGCTGGGCCAGACGCCCCAGGTCGCCGTCTTCGATACGGCCTTTCACCACCATTTGCCACCCGAAGTCAGATGGTATCCAGGCCCCTACGACTGGTATAACGATGGCATTCGTCGCTACGGCTTCCACGGGATCAGCCATCAGTACTGCATGCAACGCAGCGCGAGCATCCTCGGTCGCGCTCCGGCCGACGTGCGCCTGATTAATTGTCACCTGGGCAATGGTTGCTCGCTAGCCGCGATAAAAGACGGGCACAGCGTTGACACCACTATGGGCTTCACGCCGCTGGAAGGTCTAATGATGGGGGGGCGCTCAGGCACCGTTGACCCAGGCATCCTCATTTATCTGCAACGTGAAAAAGGCATGGACGCCGATCAGCTTGAGAAGCTCCTCAACAAAGAGTCCGGGCTGAAGGGCATTTCGGGCGTCTCCGCTGATATGCGCCAGGTCATGAAGGCAGCCCAAGAGGGCAACGAGCAGGCGCAGCTTGCGCGTGCTCTGTACAGCTATCGCTTGCGCTACTTTATCGGCGCGATGCTGACCTCTCTTGAAGGCGTCGATGTGCTCACGTTTACCGGTGGCGTGGGCGAAAATGATGCCCAGCTGCGCTCCAGCACTTGCGCGGGTCTCAAATTCCTTGATCTTGCGTTGGATGAACAGAAAAATGCCGACTCGCCCGCCGATGCAGAGATCAGCACGCCACAATCAAAGGTACGCGTGCTCATCGTGCACACCGAAGAGGATTGGCAGATTGCGAAAGAGTCTTCAACAGTATTGAAAAAGCTAGGATGATAGGTTAAAATGTATGTATGGAACATACGTATTCACCGAGACAATTTGGGAAACTGATTGGAAAATCGGTCAATACCCTGCAAAAATGGGATCGCAAAGGTATCCTACCCGCGTTCCGCAGCCCGACGAATCGGCGCTATTACACGCATGAACAATATCTGGCCTATCGTGGGTTGGTTTCCCCAGAGCATGGGTTGGTGCTTGCGTATGCTCGTGTGTCTTCTCCTGGCCAGAAGAAGGATCTCGCCATTCAGAAAGAAGCCCTTCGCGCCTATTGTCAGGAGCATGGCATCAAAGTGGACCAGTGCATCGAAGATATTGGGTCTGCGCTCAACTACAAACGCAAAGGCTTCAATCAGGTCATTGAGCAAATCGAATTAGGTCTGGTCAAACGAGTGGTGATCGGCTCCCAGGATCGTTTTGTGCGCTTTGGCTATGACTGGTTTGAGCAGTTTTGTGAACGGCATGGGACCGAGATCACGGTGCTTCATGGGGAAACATTCTCCCCAGAAGAAGAACTGGTGCGGGATTTGCTTGCCATTGTGACCGTCTTTAGTGCTCGGCTTCACGGCCTGCGTTCTCACAAAAAGTTGATTCGAGCAGCAGCATTGGGAAAGGATGTCACCGATGATCAAGGCGCACAAGATCAGACTCCATCCCACGCCTGAACAGGCTGTGTACCTAGCCCGTGCCGCCGGAACCAGCCGCTTTGTGTGGAACTGGGCGCGGGCTCGAGTGGAATCGACACTATGAAGCCGGAGAAAAACCGACCGCCTTAAAGCTCAAGAAGCAGTTTAACGAAATGAGGCGCGAGCAATTCCCCTGGACCTGGGAGGTCACCAAGAATGCTTCTGATCAGCCCTTTCTGGACCTGGGAAAGGCCTTTACAGCCTTCTTTGAAGGGAAGGCTCGCCGCCCTCGTTTCAAAAGCAAGAAATGAAGCAAGCTCAGCTTCTATTTGGCGAACGATCAATTTGAACTCGGCGATCATCGCATCTGGGTTCCCAAACTCGGATGGGTGAATATGGCGGAGAATCTGCGCTTTGTGGGCAAAGTGACTGGCGCACGGATCACCAAAACGGCAGACTGGTGGTTTGTGTCCATCCAGGTTGAAATGCCTGATCCTCTCCCGGTGAAAAAACCGGCAGCTTGTGGCATCGACGTGGGATTGAACCGACTGGCAACCTTGAGTACGGGAGAGGGAGTCGAGAACCAAGCCTTTCTCAAAACCGCCCTCAAGAAACTTCGCCAGGCGAACAAGCGGCTCCATCGTCGCACACTCGGCTCAAAAAATCGGGAGAAAGCACGCAGGCAGGTGGCACGGCTCCATTATCGGATTGCCTGCCTACGCGATGATGTCCTGCACAAGCTCACCACCAGGCTTGCCAACTGTTACGGGATCATTGGCATTGAAGATCTCAACCGCGTATGGATTGCTCAAGAATCGCAAACTCGCTCGTTCGTTCTCGGATGCCTCACTCGGCAAACTCTTGAACCTGCTGAATGCCAAGATGGAGCAGTGCGGCGGGCAGGTGATCAAAGTAGACCGCTTCTTTCCCTCCACGAAAACCTGCCATGGTTGTGGGTGGAAGTGGGAAGGTATGCAGTTATCAGATCGGATTTTCCTCTGTCAGAACCCGAAATGCTCTTATTACCGGTTCGAGCAAGATAGAGATTGCAATGTCTCTCTGAACATCTTGCGCGAAGCCCTGCGCTTGATCGGGCTGCTTGATCAAGTCGTCTCCGGTACTGGCTCGGACGAAGACGGAAACTTGGCTGTGGACGCGGGGTAAGACCAAAAATGCACAGGTTGTATTGAGGCACCTACGGATGAAGCAGCAACAACGAAAGCTGTGGGAACGCTATGCTTGCATATGTTTTCCTATATTAATCGGAGCAGTGTGTGAAGCACAATACATAAACGAAATGTTATGTACAAATTCACAGAACATTTCGTTTATGTATTGTAACCTATTTTATGATGTTGGCGGCACCGGCGTCACGGTTGAAGGGGGGGTAGCAGTCGGCGTCGCGGTCGGCGGTATCGGTGTTGCCGTTGGATCTGGCTGCGCGGTTGGCACAGGAGACGGAGTCGCGGTCGGTTTTGGCCTGGGGTCTCCGCCAGTGGGCTTGGAAGTGGGTTTCGACTGTGGCCTGGACGATGTATCGTGGTCGGGCTTTGTTTTATGCACGTCGTGATGGGTGGATGGTGTCGACGCCTTTCCGTTTGTCACCGCCGGCGTTAATTTGGGTGATCTGGCGTTGGAGGCCGACGTGGGTGGCACTGATAACGAGCCACCGGCCATGCCCTTGTCCGGCATTTGTTCCACGCGATAAATAACGAACGAAGCGCATAGCAAAAAAAGGCAGAACGTGGTCACGCCAATGCCTATGGCTCGTCTGGAGGTTCGCGTTACGCATGTCAGCAGACGCGCCACGCCACCCGGCTGCGTTTCTGGCACACTCGCAACCTGTCCAAACGCACTCCCGGCTCGCGGGTTCGATGCCCCATCATGCAGCGCTGTACGTGGACCGCTACCCTCCTTGTGAGCCTGGCCCGCGCCACTGATCGCTACCGTCGAAATATTCTCTAGCAGCACCGGGGTGATCTTCGCGCGCTCAACGCCGGGCAACGTTTGGATCCGCGACTCGCTCATCGTAAAAGTAGCCGGGATCGTCGAGTAATCGATGGTACCCGTGAGCAGCGCCGCGACAAAATCAGCAACTTCGCCAAAACGCTCCTGGGGATTGTGCGCCAGCGCTTTAAATATCGCCGTTTCTACATGTTCAGGTACCCCATTCACCCGATTAGCAATGGGTACTGGTAGCTCGTTGCTCAGCTGCGTACGTCTCGCAATCGTGATGTCGATGCTGAATGGAGGGCGGCCGGTCAACAATTCATAGGCAATGCACCCTAGAGCATACTGGTCGCTTGCTTTGCTCACCTGCCCAGAACATTGTTCTGGTGCCATATAGCCGCTTGTTCGCCTATCCACACATCCAGCATTTGCTGCGCTACGTGTAGCGATGGCAGGCAGGCGAAAATCGGTCAACAGCGCCTCGTTATCGACGTTGAAAAGAACGTTCTCTGGTTTCAAATTGCCGTGTACAAGATTACGCGCATGGGCATGGGACAGAGCAAGGCCACAATGCATGACCACCGTAAGCGCATCCTCCAACGCAAAGCGGTCTGGAAAGAGTTGATCAAGATGCACCCGCAGTGAGTGATGGGGCATGTAGGCACTGACGATGTAGGGATGCTGCTCCTGCACGCCGACATCTAGAATGGGAACGATATGCGGATGACGAAGTTGCTTGATCTGCGTCGCTTCTTGAAGAAAACGTTGCTGCTCCTGCGCGTAGGCTAAGGAGACGCCATCAAATACTTTGACGACCACCCTGGCGCTGGAAGTGGTAACAATACGCGCGACGTAAGTATCGCTCAACGGCTGCCTGGCAAGCTGTGTAACCAGACGATATTGGCTCAGCACTAAGCTCATAATGACCTGGTCTCTATTTTGTTGTTATGCCACATCGACATTGCCTCCTCTTCCACTATGCTTCCAGATATATCGCTTGCTCGTACCTCTGTTTACGTATGTCGCTTTACCATAAAATACACCTGTCCCCTAAACTGTAGTATAATATCCGAATGCAAATCTTGTCAAATTAAAAAAGCATAAAAGCTCTTATTGGAATAATTCGTTTCGTAGCTGTATGACCACAATCATCACTTCAACAAGATACCTGTGGCTGTCAGCTGGCTCTGCACCATAAATGACAGACGTGCGTGTGGGAATTAAGGCGCCTCGTCGATTGGTTATAGAAGAAGGGAAGATACTATCATCCCAGGCAACAAATGATACGAATAGGAATAGGAGCATAGCATGAGTATGATTTCCCAGCAGGATATCGGTTTACTGAGCACAAACGCACTGGTGCACGTCGCAACCATCGGCACGCAAGGCGAGCCACAGAGTTCACCCGTCTGGTTTGATTGGGATGGAGAATTCATAAAAATTAGCTTGACGAAGAACCGCCAGAAGTACCGCAATTTGCAGCGCGAACAGCGTGTTGCGCTATCTATTGTTGATCCACAAAATCCCTATCACTATCTTGAAATTCGCGGCACGGTTGCCCGCATCGACGAGAACCCCCAAACAGCCTTCCCTTTCATCGATGCACTAGCCAAGAAGTACCTGAACATGGATAAATATCCGAATACACAGCCAGGCGATGAGCGAGTTATTGTTTATATAAAGCCCAAACATACCACCCACCAGATCTACGCATCACAAGGGGCAATAAAGCGTAATACAAGAAAAATGTCTATGCGGAGCGGCTAGCCGCTCCGCATAGACATTTTTCTTGTATTGGCCTACAAACCTACCAGGACCCCATACGATCCTTCGCTGGCGTCGGCCAGTTGTCGGGATACATAACGTATACCGTGCCGTTTGAGGTATCGAGCCACAGCTTTTGCAGGATATCGCGTGGATAGGTGATTTGTACCTTGGCATCCGTAGAAGCCGCGGGGTCGTTGACAATCACATCCCCATTCTTGGCAAAACCACGGATAACCATAAAGTGACCATCAGTGCTAGGAATAGGCGAACCTGGAAGCTGTCCCACGCCATACGCTAGACTCATGGCAATTGGCACACCCTGCTTCACCCATTGCTCTACCTGACTCATGGAATACAGACGTGTGACAAAAGCGTGCATACCTTGGTAGCTACCAGCGTAGCCAGTATTGAAGGGCCAGTTGCCGGTCCCTTGATAGGTGAAATCGTAGGTATCTTTGGCGGTATCCGGCACCGTCTGCGTAAGTTCCGGTCGATGCAATACCTGTGACCAGTAGGCCAGTATCATGCTGGTCGAGGTAGGACTGCACCAGACCTCGCCGCCGCCGCCATAACCTAAACCGCTGTACTCAGGCAGCATCTGCGAACGTTGTGGTACCGGCAGATTCGTACCCCAAACATCTTTTTCTGATGGCACCACCGGTGTGTGGGCCGCGTCCACGTCGTTGGTAGCGATGGCCGCGATACTCTTGACGCTGGGGCTCACTGTGGGCGTGGTAGTAAATAGCGTCACGCTCAACTGATAGGCCGATGCTTTCTGCCCATTGGTATAGAAGGTATCGGTCGCCACTGAACCGGTAGCGTCGCTCTGTCCATCGACGCTATGCCGCTGGATCGCGCTAAAATCGCTGGCCCAGATCGGCAGGATGTACCAATGGCTCCAGGTCCCGGCTTGCTGGACACGGATGTGAACCTCCATCCAGGTGCCCGGCGGAGTTGTGGCATTCCACGAGGATACGATTGTCGTCACAGGCTGCTTCGTCGTATGAACCGGCGAGACAAACGTCCCATAGTAGAATGAGCCACCGTTGTAGTAGTTCATACCGTTGTAGCTACCGGCCTGTTGCGGATCCTGACCAGCACATAAGTTCGCATTGCTATCATAGCTGGCCGTGCCACCATCGATATCGACCGCATTACACGTGAGATTCGAGCCCGGCTCCAGTTGTAGCGCAAAATTGGATCCAATTCCCTGCAGGGCTACGCCGTTCATCTGCCAGGACTGAAAATCCTGGCGCGTGCTCTGCTGCCAGAATTCGTCGTACTGTTGATTGGCGTCGTGCGTTGCGGCATGCGCCGTCGCTGTGATGCTTACCAGGCCCGCACACAGTGAGACCGTGCAAGCCGCAGAACACACGCCAGCAAAGAGGATTTTCAGCCAGCGCGAACGAGGTGGAGCATTTTTCAAAAATTCCACAAAGCAACTCCTTCTAATGTGCGGAAGCAGATACAAGGTATCCAGCCGAAAAGAGCGAAGCACGCTCAGAACCCGCGAGGAACAATCGAGGAACTTCAAATATTGTTTCTAGTATAAACGCAACGTTTAAGAAAATCAATGCTCTGCTGTTGCAAACATAGAGCATCCACCTCTATAGAAAATAGAGAAAAGCAGGGAAAAGCGTAGAAGCAATACTAAAGAGCCGACATTTCCTCTTCATCGCCAGGTTGCTGAAGCGGCTTCACTATTTCAGGTGCTTTCCCTTTAGGAGGATGAAGCCAGGCTTTGACTCGCAAGTAGAGCGCCATGATGCCGGTGAACCAGAGGCCACCGTAGAGATAACCGGCAAGCGTATCACTGGGCCAGTGCGCTCCCAGATAGATGCGGGAAGGACCAATCGTCGCAATCATCGCTGAAAAGCAGCCAATCAAGCTGTTGCGCAACTTGCCGGAACGCCAGTTGGTCGCCAGCAGGTAGATCAGCAGGCCATAGAAATTGGTATAGTACATTACGTGACCACTAGGAAAACTGGGTTCGTTAATGACGCGCACTACCGTCACCAGTTCGGCGTCAGGGCGGGGACGCTTGATGACCCGTTTGACAATCGCGTTGAGCAGGGTGGATGAAGAGGTCAAAAGGATGAAAAGCGCCTCTAAACGAAAACGCAAGGCCCAGAAAATGCCGGCCGTGCCAAGGGTAATGGGCACCGCGAATTTGGGAAAGCCGATCTCGGAGACACCATAAAAGAAGCGTCGCAACCACGGATTGTGCTGCTTTTGCAGGCGTGCGGTGATGGACATATCACCTGGGAAAAGCTCGGTTTTGCGCGCCATAAAAGAAAGCATCGCCACGCCAGCAAGCAACCAGAGGTAAAAGGCCATGAACATCGTGCCACGCGAGACCGCTCGTCGGCCAGAGACCGCGGATTGAGCCGCGAGACGTTGCGCATCACCGACCACATCGGGAGCCACCTGTGGCCCTGGTGTAGCCGGATGTATAGGCGCGGAATTTGCGGGTGTAGGTGTATTATCATCTATTGGTCGACGGGTGTCTTCTGGCATGGTGTCTCCTTCTGCTCCAATGTTGGTTGTGCGTGTCTACGTGCGCGTATTTTTTGATAAAATCTGGTGCGAAAAGCCCACCCATAAAATTTACCACTTCTTTAGAAAATCTGCAAATCAGCCCCCCAAGCCACGAGAAGCGCGAATACCGTTGAGCTTTTTTATATCCCAACGGTCAAGGTTTACCATCTTTTTGATGATATAATATGCTTGGAATGTACCCGTTCGCAGCATATTATACGAAAATTTACATCACTTTTTTCGTCTAATATGCTGCGAACGGGTACATTCAAAGCATAT
>DATAYF010000604.1:0-4511 GCA_036272735.1 Ktedonobacteraceae bacterium | reverse complement strand
GTGCTTGAGTGAGTCTCGCACCATGTATAATGACATGCTTGAGACCGTCAAACAAGCGTATGAGCAAGATGGGACATTCCCAAGCAAGTATGATCTGGAAGCCGTTTTCAAAGGGCAGGGGGAACATGTCCCGGCCACCACGGTGCAGATGCTTGCCGATCGCCTGACAAAATCGCTCAAACGCTTCCTTGCTGCCAAGAAAAATGCCATTCCTGGTATCGGGTTCCCCCGTTTCAAGAAGCCCAATCGCTGGCATTCCATCCAGCTTCGTCAGTATGGCAAAGATTGCTATCTGCATGAAGACAACAAACACCTTATTGTGCCGAAGAAACTGGGACACTTCCTCAAGATCAAGTTGCATCGACCAATAGAGGGAATACCCAAAACCGTCCATCTGGTGTTGCGAGCAGATGGTCATTGGTATGCCCTGATCGTCTGCGAGACGGAGCCACAGACGAATCATGAGCCAGGTGCTTGTGATCATCCTGATATTGGCATTGATGTGGGCTTGAAGGTCTTTCTGGCTGACTCCGAAGGGAATACCACCCCGAATCCGCGCTTCTATCGCACCACGCAGAAGACGCTACGTCGCAAGCAACGAACCCTGTGTCGTCGCAAGAAGGGGAGTCATCGACGGAGCATCGCCGCAAAGAATACTGCAAAGACCCATCTGAAGATCAATCGCCAACGCCGCGATCACCATTTCAAGACAGTGAAACCGTATGCTGATGGGTATCACCGCATTGTGGTAGAAGACCTTCAGATCACCAACATGGTCAAGAACCATCACTTGTCGAAATCCATCGTGGATGCCTCGTGGGGTGCATTCCTCGCTATTCTCTCTGCCAAGGCTGCAAGTGCCGGACATGAGGTCATACGAGTGAACCCGCGTTTCACTAGCCAGAAATGTTATCAGTGTGGAGAAATCGTGCAGAAATCTCTGTCGGTACGAACCCATCTCTGTCCTTTCTGTGGGTATGTGGCAGACCGTGATGTCAATGCTGCCAGGAACATTTTACAGGCGGGGGCACCGCCTTCAGGCGCCAACGTACACCACTAGGTGCAGCGTTGTCTGAGAAGCCCCCGGCTTTAGCCGTGGGGAGTTGTCACTCCTGATTGTTCGCATCCTGTATGAGGGAAAATGCGCAACGCTGCCATCAGGGGCAAAGTAGTCTCAGAGATGGCACATGGCATCACTACTAGTATTCCCATCGATCCTTTCCTCTCTTGCCTTGAGCGGCACTTTCTGGTAAAATAGCTCGTACTAGAAATCTCATTATAGAAACTCCATTCTAGCACGATTTGTTATAAAACGTGCTTAAGGTGTATAGAAAGAGAAAGCGTAGAATACATGGAATCAGAGTCATCAAAACGTTCTTTCCTTTCCTCAAAACACTGCACTCCCTTGGATCGAGGCATACCAGCGGACATGCTTGGCACACCTTCCATGCAGCACTGTGGCTGTGTACCTCAGTATTTGTGACTTTTCCTAAAGTGTGTCCGCGGCCGGAGGCAAAGTTTGTCCGCAAAAACCCCATTTTACGCTCGATGCGATGGCGCCAAAAGTATGAGATTTCGCGCCGTTGGCGCCACAGTTTGTCCGCAAGTACAAATTGGACACTAACGATGTCCAAAAGTATTGTCGCCTGGTAGATCGACGTGCCACCCGGTGCCCCTTTGCGGGCAGCCATCGATCTTGCTACTGACTTGCCCCTCGTCGGGAGCTTGCCGTATTCCACTTCTCACAATGCCCGTGAGTATAGTGTGAATTCTCGTGATGTAGCGGTGAGCCTCACATGGTATGCTATCTCAACAACGTGACTACCCACATCGATGCCACCGTGGCATGAGCTCAAAACGGCGTGCCATCTTGACCAGCCAAGGAGCGTATTTGTCCTTGTGATGCGTTCTCTGTATACGTGGAATGATCTGTACAGGCTTGACCGGGAGTTGCTTTTATGGGAAAGAAAAGCCGGCAAAAATTTACTGACGTTTGGGTAAACCAGACGACACTCGGGAAGCAGTTTGGACTGTCGGCTATCGCGATGGGCAAGAAGCTCAGGGAGCTGAGATTGCGGGGAGAGGATGGAAATCCAACCGAGCAGGCTCTCTCCGATGGCTATTGCACATCGACGCCACTCAAGGATGGAACTCCATTCTTCATGTGGAATAGGCAGAAGACCGAGGAGTTAATGCGGGCACACGGGTATCAAAGACTCGACCAGCAGGAGGTCAAGGCGCGTGAGCTGGCGGATCGCTGGGTGCAAGTCCACAAGCAATGGCAAGAGGCCATTTACGGTGTTGAAGAAGAACTCCTCTTTGAGGAGGCGCAGGATATCAAGAAGCAGGCCAGGCGTCGGGGCTTGACCGACCGGGTGAATGTCCTTTTGCGCGAGCGGAAATTTGACGGTGATCTCATGACCTAACCCACCCTCATCGTCGCTGGCGGCTCACCCGCCCTCGAAGAGAAGTCTCCTCTCGTACACCAATCCTTGTAAAGAAGAACACGGCCTAGAGCCAATTCATCTGAGTGGTGCATCTCGTTGCGCATCCCGTGGGCTATGAGCAGGTAATGGCTTTACATAAGCAAGGGCTGAGTTGCCAGGTTATTGCCCAACGGGTCGGAATGGGTGCCAGCATGGTGCAGAGTTGGTTATCTGCTGGGAGGTTCCCAGAGCGCAAACCGCGTGAACAGACGAGCCACCTGGACTCTTATCTCCCTTACCTAATCCAGCGCTGGGAAGATGGGTGCCACAATATCGCACGCCTCTTTCGCGAACTCGTGGAGCAAGGCTATCAGGGGTCGTATGAGAGTGTGCGAGACCATCTGGTCCGTCTGCTGCCAAATGGACAGAAAAAGGCGACGACTTCCTCGTTGCAGGCTCCAGCTCTGCCTCCCTCGCGACAAGCGGCTTGCTTGTTCCTTCGTCGCAGCGAACGGTTAAGTCTCGAGGAGCAGGAGACCTTGGTCAAGCTTCGTCAGGTCAACGCAGAAGCCGATCTGGCCTATGATCTGGTTCAGCAATTTGCTCGGATGCTGCGCACATGTACCGGAGAAAACCTCGACGCCTGGCTCGACCAAGTAGACAAGAGCGGGCTACCCGAACTCCAGTCCTTTGCCGCAGGAGTCAAGAAAGACAAAGATGCTGTCCAAGCAGGTCTCACCTGGTGGATCAATAACGGCGTGGTTGAGGGAAGCGTGACGAAGCTGAAACTTATCAAAAGACTGGGATATGGCCGGGCAGGCTTTCCTTTGCTTCGCAAACGTGTCCTTCATGCCCTGTAAGCAGAGCAAGCGTGTTTCCCCGATCAAGTCGAACGCAAGTGATTGCTGGAAGACGCCATGAGGGATACTTTGTTCCCACGCGAAAGACTTTTGGTGCTATTTAGTAAATTGGGTGAAATCAGCACAATTTTTGAGGCGAAACGGACAAAATCAGCGCGAAACAGGGAAATTGACGATGGAGAATCTAGAGAAGCAACCCCAGAGGCGGATTGTTTCGCACCATTTTTGGGAAATGGGTGAGGGCAGCGCAGGGGGCATCTTGTGGTTCCAGCATGTGTTGGACGTTTCCCAACTATTCCCATCTCCTTTGCGGTCTGTGTCAGCTTCTCTGGTACTGGGCCTCCATGCTCGTTGAGATACCGTTACAATGTTGGCCCTCCCCCAAGATTGCCTTGAACTGACCAGCGAAGCCGGTGCGCATGTTCAACTAGCGCGCCGCCGTCAATAGGATCGGCTCTTAGCCGAGAGGTGACACACCCTCTTTCAGTCCCGACTCGGCTTTGTGCTGATTCCGGCAATGACGAGATCGAGCATGCGGTTGGCCCCATCAGGATCAGACGCATGTTCGTTCACCATGGCAATTCCGTAGACGAGTCGTATCACGTCGAGAATATGGACATCGGTTCGGATTTGTTCTGCGGCCTGGGCGCGGAGCAACAGGACTTCTCCCGCCTCGTGCATCGCTTTGTTCGCGGCATAGATTCTCGTTCCCGGAACGTGCTTGGCAGCCATGATGGCGGCTCCCATGCTCCGCCCTCGAGCCGCGAAGTCCATCTGGAGACGAAGCCAGCTCATCAAGGCGTCGAAAGGAACCGGAGCGCTGGCGAGTGCTTCAGCACACGCCCTCAAGGCATTGGTCTCATCCAGGAACACTGCTTCAAGGAGATCCTGACGCGTGGGGAAGTGACGGTACAACGTTCCGATGGCGACCCCTGCCGACCTGGCAACGTCCTCGAGGACGATGTCAGCGCCGAGCTCCGAAACCGCGACTCGCGCCGCATTCAACAGGCTGGCGTAGTTGCGCTGAGCATCAGCTCGCATGGGGCGGTTGGTTTGTGGTGGCTCGTTCATTTCATGTGACTCCTTCCTCCTCGGGAGATTGGCCCTTGACAAAGTGAGGGTTCCTCCGTTATTATAGAGAAGTAAGTTGAGGAACCCTCCGTTACTATATGGAGGTAGTCTCATTTTATCACACTCACGCTTGATCTGACCACGAAAAGGAGAC
>DATAYF010000603.1:0-4824 GCA_036272735.1 Ktedonobacteraceae bacterium | reverse complement strand
CTTATTGTACTTCTAGTATTCATATTATCTTGAATCACATCAATTGTTTCGTGCACCATCCCTCACATACTCTCTATGGAGAGGGATGGTCATGCGCCATATCCTCTTCATCGAGTTTAATCACATCAGTGGGCAGCGCGTATTGTTTGTTCATCTGCTTCCTTTCCTCTCAGAATAATGCAAAAAACTCTGTGAGTATGCTACGAAACGTTGTATTTTTATAGTGAAACCATAAAAGACTCTTTTGGATAACCGCACGCATTATTAGTATAAATAAGCATAACAAATATATTTTCATAGTATTTTATCAGGTAAGTATGTTATACTTAAATTTTATGGATTTTCACTCGAATTGTCCCAAAGGATGTTTAGATCTGGTGAGTAGGATCTCCCGGAAGAAAACGGATGGCACTTCGGAAGCGCTTCTCAAGCCGATTAGCCCATCAGCAGGACTTAAATTCTCCTGGCTCAACGCATTATTGCACCCGAAATGATCTTCCTAGCAGCATGGAGAAAAGAGCAGAAGAAACAGTTTTCTGTCATATCAGAACAGGAAACGAAATAAACCCGCTTGTAGAGCGGATGCACTCGTGCAGAAAATCGTAAAGTTTCTGGGGTCTTCCGACATTTTGATGATTATTGTCTGCTTGTTGACTTTTGAGCCTGTATCAGGTAGCCTGAGAGGCGGAGAGAAAAATTTTGAAAAACTCCAAAAATCTACCTCAGAAGGACCCGTTCCCCTCATCATCAAAAGTGCGTTAGACCCACCCTCCATGGCGAGGTCTCTACAGTAGAAGCAACTTAATAATTACCGAATACCAATTTCCAATTTCCAGATACTGAAATAACAACATAAGAGCTTCCTGAAACCACTGCCAAACAGCGGCATAGGAAGCTCTTTTAATGCTCAGACGCACAAAAATTGCCAGGTTATAAGCATCAAAACCTTATCAGCTTTTCACAAAACCCAAGCAAGGATAGAAGCCATTTTACCTAACAAGAATTCATGATCTAAAAAAATTTAGGACTGATTATATCCGCATTCGCGCCTATAATCAAGAAAGATTAGGAAGAAAGGTAGAGAGAAAGCTTGCCTACCTCTCGGTTATATCGACCATATCGGCCATATCGGCCAGCGGGGAGGTGAGTTGCCTCTCTCCTAATACCTCAACAACACAACAGAAAGGACCCAAACATGATGAGCAACACGACGGCGCTGGTAATTATCGATGTACAGGTTGGTTTAATGGACGGTGCTTACCGCGCTCAGGAGGTGCTTGAGCAGATCAATGTGTTGTTAGCGCGAGCGCGTGCCAGGGGCATAGCGGTTATTTATGTGCAGCACGACGGTCAGAAGGGGCATCCATTGGAGGCAGGTATCCCCGGTTGGCGCATCCATCCGGCCATCGCGCCATTGGAGAGCGAGACGATTATACATAAAGGATCGCCCGACGCGTTTCATCACACACGCTTGCAACAGGAATTGCAGCAGCGCGGCATCACTCACCTCATTATCACGGGTGCGCAGACGGAGTACTGCGTTGATACGACGGTGCGCCGCGCAGTCTCCAACAGCTATCACGTGACCCTGGTCGCCGATGCCCACACCACCGGAGACACTGACATTTTAACGGCAGAACAGATTGTCGCCTTCCACAACTATACCCTCGATGGCTTCTGGGCCGACGAGCATATCGTGCGCGTCAAACCGGCCGCAGAAATCATCCTCACAACACAGCAGGAGCCAGCTATGACCGAGCGTATCAAGAAAGACGAGATCCTCGCCGCGATAAACGCGTCCTATGCAAGCTTCGACACGCTGCTCAATTCTATGAGCGAGGAGCAAATGCTCACACCTGGCGTTAACGATGCCTGGTCCGTCAAAGATAACATCGCGCATCTTTGCGCGTGGCGGCGACGCTTCCTGGATAGGGTACAGGCCGCCAGGCAGGGTATGGAGTGGCACGACGCGGTAGCAGGCATGGAAGACGACGAGGCCAATGAATTGTTCTACCAGCAGAATAAAGAGCGCACACTCTCAGACGTGCTGACCGAGTTCCGCACGCAGCATCAACGCATTGTGGAGCTTGTAGAGGGGGTAAGCGAGGAGGATTGGAACGCGCCACAGGGCTGGTTAGCAGATGAGTCCATTCGGCCGAGTATGGTCGAGAATGCGACGGAGCATTTTGCTGAGCACGAGCAGCTCATCAGAAATTGGCTGGCACGGCAGCAGGAAGCGCCGGAGATAGCGCACTCATGAGCATCCAGATCTCGCGCGCGGAGGCCCGGCACTTCCTCACGCAATATCATTTCCAGCAGAGCGACCTCCCAGGTGTGTTTACACGCCTGGGAACGGTCCAGTACGACCCGCTCAATCCGGTGGGGCGCAATCCCGACCTGGTCTTGCAGGCACGCGTTCCCGATTACCACTTCGATGACTGGCAAAAGACCGCCTACACCGATCGCCTGGTTTATGATGCCTGGGATAAACAAGCCTGCCTGGTCCCTGTGAGCGATTGGGCCTTGCGAGCGCATGGACGTGCCCAGTATCCTCCCTATCACGACCACGAAGTCTTGCAGGCCGAGGCTGCCAGCGCCGCCAACATCTTGCGCGTTATTCGCGAGCAGGGGCCAACGGCATCGATAGAATTTGCTGAGCGGGCGAGCTACGCCGATCGCAACTCGTGGTACGGTCTGACACAATCCAAGCGTATTCTGCGCGCACTATGGGCCAGCGGCCTGATCGTCATCCACCATCGCCAACATGGACGCCACTACTACGACCTGCCCGAACGCGTCATCCCACCCGAGCATTATCAAGCTGCCGAGCATGTCGACGAGGCGGCCTATCATCGCTGGATTATCGCGCGCCGCTACCAGGCGGTCGGGCTGCTGCGTCCCAACGCCGAGGCGGCCATCTGGAGCGCGTGCGGAGACGCGGCAACGCGGAAGCGCAGCCTGGCGGAACTGCTCGCAGAGGGAGCATTGACGCACGTGCAGGTAGGCGAGAAAAGGTGGGATTACTACATGCCCAGCAGCGCGCTTCCCCTGCTCGACGCCGAACCAGCAGAACCACGCGTGATTTTTCTGGGGCCACTCGATAATCTCGTCTGGGATCGCAAGGCACTCGTACAACTCTTTGATTTCGACTACGCGTGGGAGGTCTACAAACCGGCCACGCAGCGTCGTTGGGGCTACTACGTGCTGCCCGTGTTCTACGGTGATCGCTTCGTGGCGCGCCTGGATTCACGCCTGGACAAAGGCACCTGGACCATCGCCCGCTGGTGGTGGGAGCAAGACGTGACGCCCGACGCCACGCTACTGCACGCGCTAAGCAAGGCTGTCGCTGGTTTTTTGCGCTACCTGGGTGCACAAAATGTTAAAGTGGAGGACAGTAGCCTCGACCAGCCAACACGCGAAGCTATTCGGTGTGGCAGCCTCCACGATGAGGATTCATGCTTCACGTGCTCGCGTACCAGTGACCCTGGACGTGGGCAACATCCCCGCCTTTGACGTGCCGGTGAGGATGCCACCGTCGATGGTCACATCGAACGTGAGGTTCAAGCGCATGAGTCTGGTGATTGATTGTTTCCAGGTGAGTCGGTTGCCGTCAAGAACCGGAGTGATGAGTGGTGTGTTTTCCGCGTCGCCCTTCGCGATCCCTTCTACAACACCATCGTTCTCAGTCAGTTCGAGAACGACGGATTGTGTACCAATCGGGGTGGCGATTTTGATGTTCCAGGTGCCTGTAATAGAAGACATTGCGTTCCTCTCATTGCTTGCCCGCATCCGTTGGGGCGGGCATCCTCTACATACAGAGATCAGAGAAGCCACGCTACATGGCGACAGCTTCGAGCCCTTTGTTGTGCCAGGTGGTTCCGCGTCGCTCGTACTCGAACAGTTCCTCCACAGCGCGGGCGATGCGCGGACCAAACTCGCGTTCGAGCAGGTACAGCCCAAGGTCCAGGCCAGAAGTGACCCCACCAGCCGTGATCAGATCGCCATCATCGACCACACGCGCGTGAATCGGGATGGCACCAGTGGCCCCGAGGACATCCATGCCCATGTGATGCGTCACCGCGTGGCGACCTTCGAGCAGCCCGGCCATCGCCAACGCCAGGGAACCGCCGCAGACGGTCGCGACGAGGACGTTAGGATTGTCCAAAGCTCTCCTCATCAAGGCTGGCAGGTCTGTCTCCATCGTTCGCGCCAGCAAGATTGGGATGGTGTCGATCTCGCGCCCATCCTCAGGTTGGTTGATTGGACCCGCTGCCCCCGGCACGATGATGATATCGGCGGTGTCCGGGTCGAGCATGGCCGTTGCCCGCAGGACGAGGCCGCCTGATGCGCCCACAACCTCTCGCGGTCCTTCCGCCGAGACCAGTTCCACGGTCAGTGTTCCGCCAGATGCGGCACTGCCCGCCTGCAACACGTCATACGGGGCAATGACATCAAGGGGGTCAAACCCATCAAATAACACAATCTGTGCGTACATTTCTCTCTATCCTTTCATCAATGCTTCACACACGGTTCCAATACGTTACCGTCTTCGCTACTCTAGAGCATGCTCACCCCGGCGAACAGTGGCAAGATTGCCAGAGATCAACGAATTCAAGCCACAGTGTATGAGGCACGTGTGCAACGGTAATCGCTTGAGAGGTCGCCTTCTCAGGAAAGCCATCCTACCGAACGCTCTTAATTGGCTGAACAAGCACGGCTCCCAGTGACGCTAAGATACCTGCCAGCACAAAGAACAGCGTGTAACTGTGTACGGTAGTGAGAATAATGGCACCAATGGGAGGGGCGAGAACGGCTGGCAACGCA
>DATAYF010000602.1:0-8757 GCA_036272735.1 Ktedonobacteraceae bacterium | reverse complement strand
GGGGATTATCCCCTCACAATTTGCGAAAATGTATAGTGTGGCTGCATCAAAATTCCCCTTGTCAACACGCATAGCACGTAGTATACTTGTACCGTCCTTAGCGATGATTTGCGATAAGTATCGCTATTTTGCGCTAGGTAGTTGCACCAAAAAGGTTGCTCGACCCAGTACAGCGTGAACCAAAGTAATGAGGGCAAACGTAGTAATATTACGCAGAACACAGACATTGATTAGTAGTAACAGAGGAGGTTTAGCCTATCAACAGGGATATTCGCGGGAATGACCGTACGCGAGAGACACGTGTGAACGAGCGCATTCGTGCACGAGAGGTTCGTTTGATCGATGAGAACGGGGAGATGGTGGGAGTAATGCCTCCCATGCGAGCATTAGATATCGCACGGGATAAATCTCTTGACCTGGTAGAAATATCGCCCAGCGCGTTGCCGCCAGTATGTAAATTAATGGACTATGGCCGCTACAAGTACGAGCAGGCGAAGAAAGAAAACGAAGCCAGGAAGAACCAGAAGACCGTCACCCTCAAAGAAATTCGTATGCGTCCGCGTACCGACGACCACGACATAGAAGTAAAAACCCGTAAGATTCAAGAGTTTCTGGCTGATGGCGATAAGGTACGAGTAAGCGTACAGTTCCGTGGGCCCGATATGCGCCACCCGGAGATTGGTCGTAAGCTACTAGACGGTATCGTAGACGATCTAAAGGGAATAGCAACCATTGAGCGCTCACCGCTAATGGAAGGCCGCATGATGTCGATGACCGTCTCCCGTGCGCCTGGGTGGGAACCACCAAAGAAGCAAGCCGCCGCTCCTGCTGGCAAAAAGCCGGACGCCGCGACAAGCGCGAACGCAGAAGAGCCGAGCGCAAGTGTAGAAGCACCGAGCAGGGACAAGGCCGAGACCGCGTAACAGCCAGCAAAGCGTTACGCCCGTCTTATGCTCACCGTACTAGCGCTGTACAACTGATTCAGAGTAACGAGCATTCCAACAAGGAAAAAGAGGGTATAGTTCAAAAAACTATACCCTCTTTTTCTGTCGAGCACGGGATGAGGCAGGCACGGATTTGACTTTTGCGAAGCAGGTCCTTTAAGATAGGGAAGTAGTATGAATTATGAATGCCAGGAAATGTAAATAATAGAGCGCTCCGTTAAGCGGTGCCCTAGCCCTATGGAGGCATCAGGTGAGTAGATATGATGATCCGCGCTGGTATGATGAGCAGGGAAATGTTCCCCACTCGCCATCACAGCAGCCCAGGTATAGTGAAGACGATCAGCAGCCCTCTTTTTTTATGCCCGAACAGATTACCGCACAAGAAGCCAGCAAAAAAGCAGCGAGAGCCAGCCATCACTTTCCCAGGCTGCTAGGCAAAATCATAGCAGTGCTGGCCCTGGTAGTCATAGCCTTCTTCGGAGGCTGGTTTAGCCACCAGTTCTTCGGCAACACCTTTGACCAGAGCAATCAATCACGAGCCTATTCACAGCTCATCCAACAGGCCTGGGACACCCTGGACAACCACTACGTTGATCGCAAAGCCGTTAATTACAAACAAATGTCATACGCAGCGATCAATGCCATGGTGGGCACACTACACGATACCGGTCACACGCGTTTCCTGACGCCAGCGGATGTACAAAATGAGAACCAGCAACTGAGCGGCAATTTCATCGGCATTGGCGTGTATTTACATCAAGATCCGCAAAACAAAAATATCGTGATCAACGAAGCCATACCCACTTCACCGGCGCAAAAGGCCGGAATAAAATCCAGCGACGTGATTGTTGCCGTCAATGGTACTAGCGTGCAAGGAAAGGATGTCACCAGCGTCACCAAGCTCATCCAGGGACCAACGGGGACTACGGTGAATATCACCATCAAGCGACCAAGCACCAACCAGCAAATCACCTACAAAGTGACACGCGCCGAAATCAAGGTCCCCAACGTCATCATGCACTACATTCCCGAGAGCCACATTGCCGATATACAAGTAGTCCAATTCGCCGATGGAATATCGGGTCCGCTCAAAGACGATGTCACAAAAGCGAAAAAAATGGGAGCCACCAGGATCATTCTTGATCTGCGCAATAATCCCGGAGGCTACCTCAATATGGCAATCGATAGCGTCAGCCTGTTCCAGAAAAATGGCAATGTCTTGCTCGTCCAGGATAGTTCGGGTAAGCGCTCACCGGTCGCCGTAACCGGCAATGCCGTCGATACCACCTCGCCTATCGTCGTACTCGTCAATGAGAACTCGGCCAGCGCGGCCGAAATTACCGCCGGGGCACTGAAGGATAACCACCGCGCCACCATTGTCGGCGTCAAGACCTTCGGCACCGGCACAGTGCTCCAACCTTACCAATTGGCCGACGGCTCAGAACTGTTGGTCGGCACCCAGGAATGGCTCACCCCTGGCGGACAATTCATCCGTAACCAGGGCATCAAGCCGGATATCAACGTGCCGCTCGATCCAAAAGTGACTCCGCTGACGCCAGACCAGGAAAATGCAAATAACATGTCGCAGCAACAAATCCTGAAAGCTGGCGATACCCAACTCGACGCCGCCATTCAATATCTAGAGAAACAAAAATAATGAGAGTGCGCACGTAATGCCTGCAGAGTATACGTGCGCTGCTACTGGATTGCTCTACATTGATGGTCTACGTAGACCATCAATGTAGAGCAATCCAGTAAAGATCACATTTTTCTCCTGTTCGCACCACATCCACTATCTGCAATTCACCACTTTCTGTGATCACGACACGTGCACTGACGGGATTTTCGATGACACGTAACCGTTTGCCGCCATTCTTTTCAATCACGCGTACAGAGCCTGGATTATCGTCCCTGATGGTCAATGAAACTCCCGCCAAACCTAACTTGCGGGCCTCAGCTAGCACCAGAGCCAGTTGACGAGTACCATACCGTTTACCCCGCTGTGAAGGGCGAATATTGTAGCCAATGTGTCCAGAATATTTTTCATATGGCGGCGATACATTTGGCCGGAAGCGAATCTCTCCTACAACCATCTTGCCATCCCTGAGGAGAAAATAGGTCTGCTGTGGTGGAATGCCAGGAGGGAGGCCAATTCCTTCAGCCTCCTCCTCAAGCTCTCGTACAAACAGCGCAAAATCTGCACGCGCCAGTTCGATGTTGTTGTGACCATACCCTTCACCTGACTGGAGGGATTCTTCGACCATAGCCAAATATTCGGGGCCATACTCAAGAGATGGCTTGACTAACTCAAGATTCTCTTCAGAGCTCATAACGTTGTATCTCCTTCCCTGGACTTACAAAGAGCCAAAACAAACCAGCTTTGTTCCTGGTATAAGTACGCAACCAATACGCTATTGGCAATCGCTTGCTTGCGCGGCCTGGTAATACTTGCTCGTAGGTTCATGGGTCAATGTGTTGATTTTAGAAGAGGTCCTCCCATTACAGCATCATTGCAGCGCTCACAATTTTCCTCAATGCAGTGTGTAATGTGAGGATTTGCCTGAATAGCTTCCATAGCTTCAGAGACCACGGAAGCAGCATCAAAGATGCGCCACAAGCTCATTTCCACCGTGACACGTCGTTCGAAAGGCGCAAAAATAGAATCAAAATTGCCAAAACCCTCCGAGCAACTGCCAACCTCCATCTCGATAATCTGACCTTCAGAGCTATTTGCCCAGCGTCGGAAGAGCGTGCGCCCGGCTTGCTGCTCGGCATAGTGGATCAGCGTCATGCGGGTCAAACCAACTCCTATCATAATGACTGTGCCATGATGAGCAAGCAATGACCGGAATGGTGCATACACATCCAAGGGTGATTGCTTGGCGATCAATTCCTCAGCGAGTGGACCTATGGCAGCCAACGAATTCAGAGCATGATTGCCACGTACGCGTTGAGGGTGTGCAGCAACGACAGCGGGCAGAGCACCCATATCTCTCACCACTTCCTGATAGTTCGGGGTATAGACACGCTCTTTATTACCATAAGACGCGTTTGTATAATTGTAACCGTTGTGTTGGGGGCGCAGTGCTGGATCTTCAGGAGGAGACATTGCGAAATCATAGGTAAAGGTTGGAACTAGCACCGTGCAACCTTCAGCAAGCAGACCATTTAAAATGGTCACCGCTCCACCCTCAACGTGACCAAAGGAACTGAGTGACGAATGGACACAGAGCGCCTGACCGGAAAGGTTTAGCTTTTGGATTGTCTGACGAATAACATGCTGAGTTACAGTCATAGCAAATTCCTTTTGCGTTATCTAACCCGATGTGCAAGTTTTTTCGCCGCCTTCGGCGGCAAGGAGAAAGAGCAGGTGGGGACACCCCACACCCCGCCAGGGGCTACCGCCCCTGGACCCTGTTTTGTGAAACGTGCACATCGCGTTATCTAGCAATTTGTAGAGAGGGCCGCCTGGTAATACTTGCTCGTGGGTGCGTGGCCGAGCAGCGGTGCGATAAAATGCGTGGCCGCCACCACTTTCGCGAGATCAACCCCGGTATGGATACCCATGCCATGTAGCATGTAGAGCAGATCCTCGGTCGCCAGGTTACCAGCGGCACCGGGAGCATAGGGACAGCCACCAAGGCCACCGGCGGACGAATCGATAATGCTGATACCCATTTGCAACGCGGTCAGCACGTTCGCCAGCGCTGTGCCACGCGTATCATGGAAGTGCACGGCCAGGCGAGATAGGGGAATGTGCCCCTCGGTCGTCAAAAGATTGAGCACCTCAACCACTTGATTGGGAGTCGCTACACCAATGGTGTCACCAAGCGAAAGCTCGGTCACACCCATGTCCAGCAGTGCCAGAGCAACCTCCAACACACGCCGTGGATCAACAGCCCCTTCATAGGGACAGCCGAACACAGTCGAGATATAACCACGCGCTTGTATACCTGTCTGCTGTGCGCGGGCCACCACCGGACGAAATTTTTCCAGGCTTTCAGCGATGGTGGCGCGAATGTTATGTTGCGTAAAACTTTCACTCGCCGCCGTAAACACAGCCAGCGAGCGTACTCCCGCCTCTAGAGCGCGTTCCATCCCCTTGAGGTTGGGCACAAGCACGGGGTATTCAGTCTGAGCGGATGGCGTCAACGCGGACAGTACCGCGTGGGCGTCGCTAAGCTGGGGGATAGCTTTGGGACTGACAAACGAAGTCGCCTCGATAACCGGCAAGCCAGCAACCGTGAGCAAACGAATAAACTCAAGCTTTTGCTCCGTTGAAAGCAGCGCCTTTTCATTTTGCAGACCATCTCGCGGTCCAACTTCCACAATCCGCACCGATGATGGAAGGCTAGCAAATGTTGGAATCATGTTTTACGCGCCTCTGTATTCATAGTTTGAAGGTGCTTCAGAACCTTGAGTCTGTTTTTGTTGCTCTTGCTCATCATAGCGAGATTGCTCGTCTCGCTCCTGGGGCGTAGGTAACAGCAACATATCAGGTTGTTCGCTCTGAGGCACTGCGCTGGTAACGGGCACACGCTCGACCCGAATTTTGGTAATGCGACGGCCTCTGGTAGCTAGCACCGTAAAGGTGTGGTTTTCAAACGTGATGGTATCGTTAGCGTTAGGGATTTTATCAAGCTGCGCGTAGACGAAGCCACCAAGCGTCTCATAATCGGAATCATCAAGGTGCATATCCATGAGTTCATTGAAGTCATAGATACTCACCTTCGCATCAAAGATGAATTGATGCATACTAACCTGCTCATAGAGCTTCTCTTCGTGGTCATACTCGTCTTGAATATCTCCGACAATCTCTTCCACCAGATCCTCTATCGTTACCAGGCCAGCAACCGAGCCGTATTCATCCACCGCAATGACCATGTGCACGCGATTTTGGCGAATTTCGCGCAGCAGCCCGTCGAGCTTCTTGGTCTCAGGAACGTAGTAGGCCGGGCGCACCAGATCACGCACGGGTACCAGATGGTGGCCTTCACGCAGTTGTTTGAGCATATCCTTGGTGTAGAGCACGCCGATCACCTCGTCGACGCCCACGCTCTCTTCGTAAACAGGAATACGCGAGAAACCACCTTCAAGCGCAAGATCGACCGCGTTGTTCACCGTCGCTTCGCTGGACAGCGTGATCATGTCAATGCGAGGCACCATGACCTCGCGCACCGTGGTATCGGCAAACTCGAAGATGCTGTTAATCATTTGCGTCTCTTCTTGTTCGAGCACACCTTCCTCTTCGCCAGCAGTCACCAGCAGGCGCAATTCCTCCTCGGTCACGAAAGGGCCACGATGCCTGATACGACCACCCATCAAGCGCACGAAGAAAGCGGTCACGCCGTTAAGGCACCATACAATCGGATGCAGCAACCAGGCAGCAGCGCGCACAGGACCAACGATAAAGAGCGCCCAGCGTAGTGGATTTTGCACGGCAGCGGTTTTGGGGGATATCTCGCACGCAATCAACACGACGAGCGAAATGACAATGATCGACGCCAGTTCCCCCCACGTCTCGGAGAAGCGCAACGCCAGCACGGTCGCCATACCGGAAGCGACGATCAGCGCGACGCTATTGACCACCAGGATGGTGGTAAGGAACGTGTTCGGTTCGGCAAGCAGGTGCTCAATCTGTACAGCGCGTTGATCACCTTCTTCGACCATATTTTTCAGCTTAATGCGACTAATAGAGGTGAGCGCTGTCTCAGCAGCGGACGCAAGCGCGCATAGGATGAGGGCCACGACCAGGATCGTGAGTTGTATCCACGCATTCGCGTCGAATTGTGGAACGTGAAATTGAAGAGCGGCGGCTATGCTAGATAAGCCAGGGCCGTCCATAGTAATCTTTACTCCTTTTCGCCACCTGTAGCGGGGGCATCGCCGGGTGTTTCCAGCATGCGCTGCAAGCGAGCAGGCACGCCAAGCACCAGCGCGTTGGGAGGAACATCTCTGTTCACCACAGAACCCGCCCCTGTCATGGCATGATCACCGACAGTTACAGGAGGGACTAGAATGGTGTCGCAACCGATAAAGGCACTATCGCCAATTGTCGTACGATATTTTTCTTTGGTGAGACCGTTATAATTGGACGTGACCGTACCAGCGCCAATATTGACGTGCTCGCCGACGGTAGAGTCACCAATATAGCTAAAGTGGTGCATATCCGTTTCCGCGCCAATATACGAATTTTTGACCTCGCCGAAGTTGCCCATACGTACACCACGCGCCAGGTGTGCTCCTGGACGACAATGGCAGAAGGGACCCATCGACACGTCATCCTCTACAAGAGACGCTTCTACGACCGAATTACGCACAACACACCGATCCCCAATGTTTGATTGCTCAATCGTCGTACCTGGCCCGATACGACACTCGGCCCCAATCTTTGTCTCGCCACTAATCATCGTACCCGGCAAAATCACCGTATCTTGCCCAATCTGCACGCCATCCTCGATATAGGTCGTCGCCGGATCAACAATGGTGACCCCGGCATACATGTGGCGTTCCAGCACGCGGCGACGCAGCAAACGTTCAGCCTCGGCCAGTTGCACACGATTGTTCACGCCAATGGTCTCTTCCAGCGTGCCCTGCACCGTCGCAATCACCTGCTCTTGTGCGGCTGCGACCGCAATCAAGTCGGTCAAGAAATATTCACCGGAAGGATTGCGTGGCAGTGCGTGCAGCGCGGGCCAGAGCCAGGCACGGTCAAAACAATACACGCCGGAGTTGATTTCTCGAATGCGCTTCTGCTCCTCGCTGGCACGTTTCATCTCCACAATCTGCCGCACATGGCCGCGTGCATCACGCACGATACGTCCAAAGTCGGAAGGTTGCTCGGTATACGCGGTCAAAAAGGTCACCGAAGCTTGCTGGACGACGTGTTCACGCAACAACTCAGCGAGCACTTCACTACGCACAAGCGGGGTATCGCCATAACTCACCAGCACGATGTCCGGCACCGGATCGAGCGCGTCAACGGTTGACTGCGCCGCCAACACGGCGTGGCCCGTGCCCAACTGCTCTTCCTGAAGCGCGTATAGACACTGGTCGCCAAAGGTTGCCACTATCTGTTCGGCCTCGTGCCCGAGCACAACGATAGGTGGATGATGCGTAGTAATGGTATCGGTGAGAGAAGAAAAAGCAGCAGTAGAGGGAATAGCAGCAATGGAATTGAGCACATGACCCAGCAGCGGCACCCCAGCCAGGCGGTGAAGTATTTTGGATAAAGACGAACGCATACGCGTCCCTTTACCAGCCGCCAGTACCACGTTCATATATGTATGCATAGATGATTTATACAAACCTTCTTTATGCTTTCGATAACGAAGAGAGCGAAGGAAAAAGCAGAATGCAGATATCAGCTACGCTACCATACGCCAACATCTGCATTATTCCTAAGAGAAAACACTCGGCTCGGGTGCCAGGATTCGAACCTGGGAATAACAGATCCAAAGTCTGCCGCCTTACCGCTTGGCCACACCCGAAAAATTCACCAGCCCACAGAACCGCAAGCATAGTGCGATTATATCATGCCACAAAGATATTGACAAGGTATCAATCACTACCATTTCCCAGAAAATTACTTTTCCTCGTTTCTCCTAATTTTTCGCTCTTGCACAAACTTCTCAAAATCATCGATACGGATACGAAGGAGATTGCCAAAGCGGTATGCATTCAATGATCCTTCGCGAATATACGTGCGTATGGTTTCTTCTTTTAAACCAAGACGTTTCGCTACCTCTTCGACTGAGAGGAAATCTTTATCACCCACGGAAGCACCCCGTTTTTCTGGTAATTATAAGCCAAG
>DATAYF010000601.1:0-15882 GCA_036272735.1 Ktedonobacteraceae bacterium | reverse complement strand
CCGTTCAGGGCAGCAAGATGTTCGCATTTTTGAGCGCACGCAAGATATTCAAGAAGTGGGGGCAGGATTGACGATTTGGCCGAACGCAATCCGTGTGCTTCAACAGCTTGGCCTGAATGATGCAATTCCAACACTCGGTATGCCCGCCAAATATCGTACGATTCGCACGTGGCGCGGTGAGTTGCTGTCGCAAATTCAGGTGGATGTCATTGCTGGGAGCCCGATGCAATTAATGCACCGTGCGAATTTGCAAGACACCTTGTTACAAGCGCTCAGGCAGAGATCCGTGCCTGTTGAATTAGGTGCTCGTTGCACTGGATTTGTGCAAGAAGCAGACCATGTAAAAGCACAGTTCGCCGATGGTCGCGTTGCCGAAGGGGACCTTTTAATCGGCGCCGATGGCATCCGATCTTGTATTCGCCAACAACTCTTTGGGGCACCGAAGATCAGCTATACCGGGTATTCATCCTGGCGTGGAATTGCCGCTGTAGATGAACAGTATATTCCTGTCGGCATCTCCAGTGAATCGTGGGGACGGGGAAAACGTATTGGCCTTATTCCACTACTAGAAGGGCGTATGTACTGGTTCGCGGCACAAACGACGCCAGAAGGAGCAGGAAAAGACGAACCAGCAGAGCAACGCAAACAGGAGGTACAGGCTCTTTTTCACGGCTGGCACGATCCAATTGAACCAATCTTAAAGGCAACGGATGCCTCACACATTATCCGTACCGATGTGTATGATATCGAGCCGCTCTCGCATTGGAGCCAGGGTCGCGTGGTCCTGGTCGGAGATGCGGCCCATGCAATGAGTCCGAATATGGGACAAGGTGGTTGCCAGGCGCTAGAAGACGCCCCCGTGCTCGCTGAAAGCTTACACGCACAGCAAGATATTCCAACTGCACTTTGTGCCTACGAAGCCTGCAGGAAACCGCGAGCTGAACGCGTGGCAAAACAATCGCGACGCATTGGGCAAATCTCCCAGGTGAACAATGCTCTGCTCTATCTCATACGCAACACATTGGTAAAAGCCATGTACACCAAAGCACTCACGAAAGAGTTGACGTGGCTTCTTAACCAGCCCATTGTGCAACAGATCAAAACAATCAGCGAGAACAGCTAGCTAGACAGAATCTACAATAGGTGCCCATAGATAGATGCGTCTACATGTGCCCAGGGCACATGTAGACGCATCTATCTATGGGCACCCATTCCTCGTACTTGACGCGCTTTTCGGCATGGTGCTATGCTGCTCATAGAGTGCAACGAGGCACACTGGCACAACTATTAGCTCCCATCGTAGACGTTGAGAGGACACATTTCACACATGGCTATCATTGAAACGCATGTTGATCGGCAGAGCGCCGAATTTCAGGAGAATACAAACTACGCACAGCAACTGCTGGCACAGCTTCGCGAACGGATTGCGCAAGTGCAACAGGGTGGCGGAGCCGAGGCCATCGCCAGGCACCACAAGCGCAACAAGCTGCTGGCTCGTGAGCGCGTGCAACTTTTGTGCGATCCCGACACCCCTTTTCTTGAGTTCAGCCCATTGGCGGCCTGGGATATGTACGAGAACGAGGCTCCCGCAGCCGGGATCATTACCGGCATTGGCGTCGTGGAGGGGCAGGAATGCGTGATCGTCGCCAACGACGCCACCGTTAAGGGCGGCACGTATTTTCCCATGACCGTCAAGAAACACCTGCGCGCACAGGAAATCGCTGAGCAGAACCACCTGCCATGTATTTATCTCGTCGATTCAGGCGGAGCCTATCTGCCTCTGCAAGCAGATGTTTTCCCCGACCGCGACCATTTTGGACGCATCTTCTATAACCAAGCCCGCATGTCGAGCCAGCGCATCCCACAAATAGCCGCCGTGATGGGTTCGTGCACAGCAGGCGGCGCGTACGTGCCAGCCATGAGCGACGAGACGGTGATTGTGCGCGGCAACGGCACGATCTTTTTGGGAGGGCCACCACTGGTCAAGGCGGCGACGGGCGAAGAGGTCAGCGCCGAAGACCTGGGTGGGGCCGACGTGCATTCCCGCATCTCTGGCGTCACTGACCACTATGCCTTAAACGATCCCCACGCGCTGGCGCTGTGTCGCAGCATCGTCTCGCATCTCAACCAGCGCAAATATGTGCCCTGGGAGGTGCGCGCTCCACAAGCGCCGCGCTACGATGCGGCGGAACTGTACGGCGTGGTATCAAAGGATCAGCACAAGAGCTACGACGTGCACGAGGTGATCGCACGCATCGTCGACGACAGCGACTTCCACGAGTTCAAGGCGCTCTACGGCACGACCCTGGTGTGTGGCTTCACCAGGATCATGGGCTACCCGGTCGGCATCCTTGCCAATAATGGTATCCTGTTCTCGGAAAGTGCGCTCAAAGCCACGCACTTTATCGAGCTGTGCGTGCAGCGCCAGACGCCGCTGATCTTCCTGCAAAACATCACCGGCTTCATGGTCGGACGCCAGTACGAGAACGGCGGCATCGCTAAAGATGGGGCCAAGATGGTTATGGCGGTCGCCAACGCGCCCGTGCCGCACTTTACCGTCATCATCGGTGGCTCGTTTGGCGCTGGCAACTACGGCATGTGTGGTCGCGCCTACTCGCCACGCCAACTCTGGATGTGGCCCAACGCTCGCGTCTCCGTGATGGGTGGTCTGCAAGCGGCGACGGTGCTGGCCACGATCCGCAAGGACAATCTCGCCGCGCGTGGTAAAGAGATGACGGCGGAAGAAGAGGCGGCCTTTATGCAGCCCACGCTCGACAAGTACGAGCAGGAAGGCAATCCTTACTACAGCACGGCGCGCCTGTGGGACGACGGTATCATCGATCCATGCGATACACGCACAGTACTGGGACTGGGCATCGCGGCATCGCTCAATGCACCGATCCAGGATACTCCCTTCGGCGTCTTTCGCATGTAGGAGTTCCTTCCTTTTCCTCGCCATCGAGGGCGGCAGCATGAAGAAAGCAAACAATACCTATGCAACAAGTATTGATATGGCGTAACGACAGGATAGAAGCGGACGACTCATTACAAAATCTTGCAGACACCATACAAGATTCCAAAGCCGTGACCTGGCTCGATCTCTACATACCCGATACACAAAACGTGCAGAACGACCTTGCGAAGTACAGGGAGTTTCTGGCACAAGAGTTTCAACTCACCGATCTCATTCTTGATACCATTGCCGAAGAAAGAGAGCGTTCCAAGCTTGTACAACAGCGTAACTACTTTTACCTGATCGTACATAGCTTCGAATTTAACCTGCAGGAAGAAACGGCGCAGGTACATAAGCTTGATATCATCTTCGGGCATAACTATTTGATTACGATCCACCGCGCGCCGCTGCCCTGGCTCGATCAACTGATCGCAGAGACGCGCAATGATCAGCCAGACGACAATATTATGGGGAAAGGCATGGCACGCATGCTGCACCTGGTGCTCGATACGCTGGTCGATAGTTATTTTAGCATCCTAGATACGCTCGATGATACGATAAACGACATGGAGGACAGCATTGTAGAAAAAAGCGATAACACCGTTCAAGCGCGTGTTTTTCGCATGAAACGGGCGGTTGCTTATCTGCGACGCGTGGTGAGCCCACAAATTGAGGCCGTGAACGCGCTGGTGACCCGTACTAACGGCTTCATCCCCAGAGAGGACGAGCCATACTTCGCCGATGTACACGATCACCTGATCCGTGTCTTCGAAGTGTTAGACTCGTCTCGTGATCTGATGAGCAGCATGGTGGATGTTTATCTGACCACTATATCCAACCGTCAAAACGAGATTATGAAGCAGCTTGCCATCATTGCTACCATCTTTCTGCCCATCACCTTCATCACCGGCGTATTTGGACAGAACTTTGCCCATTCTCCGCAGGTCGAGCATGACCTGGGCTACAATTTCTGGATCGTGCTCATTTTCATGGGCATCGTCACCATAGCGCAGCTACTCTATTTCCGTTATCGCAAATGGCTCTAGTGTATAGACCTCATTGGCAACAGCAGGAGAAACAATAAAGATGTATAGCTATCTCAAAGTCGAGTATAGTGCCCAGGGGCGCATCGCCACCATCACCATCAATCGTCCAGAGGTGCACAATGCCTTCAATACGCAGGTGATTGAAGAGTTAACAGCAGCATTCGGCGCACTGAGCAGTGATGAACGGCTACATGGCGTGGTGCTCACCGGCGAGGGCGCCTCGTTTTGCGCGGGAGCCGATATCAACGATATGCGAGCAACGGTCAGCTTCACAGCAGAGCAGAACGTGGCTGATGCCTTACGCCTGGCTGATCTCTTGCACACCATTGATACCTGTCCCTGTCCCGTGATCGCACGTGTCAATGGAGCGGCATTGGGCGGCGGTGTCGGGCTGGTGGCAACGTGCGATATCGCTATCGCCGCAGAACAGGCACGCTTCGCCTTCAGCGAAGTCAAACTGGGCATCGTTCCAGCGGTTATTTCTCCTTATGTTGTGCGCAAAATCGGTACAACGCATGCCCGCGCGCTCTTCGTGAGCGGTGAACGCTTCCACGCGGCACGTGCTCAGGCCATCGGACTCGTCCATACAGTGGTGCCACGCGAACAGCTTGACGAAGCCGCGCAAAAAGCGCTAGGCGAACTGCTGCGTAACGGACCACAGGCCATGCGAGCCGCCAAAGCCCTGGCCTCGAACGTCGACAGCATGAATTACGCGGAGGCACGCACATACACCGCTGAAATGATCGCCCACCTGCGCACAAGTGAAGAGGGGCAGGACGGCTTGAGCGCGTTCCTGGAGAAGCGTGAGCCGCGCTGGATTGCGCCCACGAAAGAGACGCAGCAGTAGTTGATAAATGGTACAAAAACAATGTTGAAAAAGATACTGATCGCCAATCGTGGCGAGATTGCTGTACGCATCATGGCAACGTGCCGTGAGATGGGCATACAAACGGTCGCCGTGTATTCGGATGGAGACCAGCAGGCCAGGCACGTGTACGCGGCCGACGAGGCGTACGCCATCGGGCCAGCACCAGCAGATCAGAGCTACCTGCGCGGCGACAAAATCATCGCCATCGCCCAGCAGAGTGGCGCAGAGGCCATTCATCCCGGCTATGGCTTTCTCGCGGAAAATGCCGATTTCGCAGAAGCATGCGAGCAGACAGGACTCGTCTTCATTGGCCCGCCAGCTTCGGCCATGCGCCTGATGGGTTCAAAAATTGCTGCCAAGCAACTGGCGTTATCGGTCGGAGCGCCAATCGTGCCAGGATATAACGGTGAGCGACAGGATGACGCTACCCTGCTCGATGAAGCGGCACGCGTGGGCTTTCCATTGCTGATCAAAGCGTCGGCGGGCGGCGGCGGCAAAGGGATGCGCGTTGTCAACACGCCTGACAGCTTCGTCGAACAGTTGGCGGGGGCGCGTAGAGAGGCCAAAGCGGCCTTTGGAGATGACACCGTCTTCCTCGAACGTTTGATATTGCAGCCACGACACATTGAAATACAGGTGCTCGGCGACAGGCATGGTCATCTTATTTATCTGGGTGAACGCGAATGCTCAATCCAGCGCCGCCATCAAAAAATCATCGAAGAGAGCCCATCAGTGGCGCTTACGCCTGAACTGCGAGCCGAAATGGGTGCGGTAGCGGTACGCATCGCGCAAGCGGCTGGCTACGTCAACGCGGGCACGCTCGAATTTATGCTTGACGCGGACAACCAGTATTATTTTCTGGAAATGAATACCCGCTTGCAGGTGGAACATCCTGTGACCGAACTCGTGACCGGACTCGACCTGGTGCGCCATCAATTGCTAATCGCCAGCGGTCAGCCCCTACAGATTGCGCAGGAGCAGGTGGTATCACGCGGCCATGCCATCGAGGCGCGCATCTACGCCGAAGATCCCGCCCACGACTACCTGCCATCAACAGGCACGATCACACGCTTTACCCAGCCAGCAGGGCCGGGTATACGCCTTGATAGTGGGGTAATACAGGGAGACGAAATCAACCCATACTATGACCCGCTGATTGCCAAGCTGATCGTCTTTGGCGAAGAACGGACCATAGCCATTGACCGCCTCCATCGCGCACTTGAGCAGTGCACCATCTTTGGCGTGACCACCAATGTCGCGTTGCTCGACGCTATTAGCATGCATCCGGCGTTTGTAGCGGGCGATACGCACACCAGCTTTCTCGAAGAACACCCGCAGTTGACGCAAACAGCTACCCGTAGCACGGGCATACCACCCGCCATCCTTGTCGCGGCAGCGCTCAGCGAAACCAGGCAAGCAGCTACCCAATATAGCGAGATAACTGCGTCTCCCGAACGGCCATCCACGCCACCCAACCCCTGGCGCACGCTGGGTCCGTGGCGCATGGTCGGCACCACGCAGACAGCGACCTATCATTGGCGCGACGAGGAATATAAAATCGCCCTGCAACAGGCAGCCGAGCAGAACAACACCTGGCACGTGCAGGTCAATGGAAAGACTATAGGAACATATACGTGGATTGGTAGTGCCAGAGGTGAAGTACTCCTCCAACACGAGCATAAACAATTTCCGATGTACGTAGAATTGCAACCTACGCACGTGCTCGTCGCTGCCCAGGGGGAAAGCTATCGCTTGCGAAAAGTACACCTGCTGGACGTGGAGAGCGCCGCAAGTGGCACCCAGGGGGCACCACTGCAAAAAGTGATCAGCGCACCGATGGCGGGAACGCTCATCAAAGTACAAGTCAGCGCGGGCGATGACGTGGAGGCGCAACAGGTGCTCGCCATCCTGAGCGCCATGAAGATGGAGCATGCCATCACAGCTCCCTACGCTGGCAAGGTGCAGAAGGTCCATTACCAGGAAGGGGCGGTCATCGCCGGTGGTGCAGCTATCGTAGAAATGGCATAAAATAGGACCATCATAGAAGGAAGGGACAACAACATTATGCAAATCGGTTTTGTAGGCATCGGCGTCATGGGCAGGTCAATGGCCCTCAATTTGATCAAAGCAGGCCACGAACTGACCATTTACGCCCGTAGTCCAGAGAAACCAGGCGTTCAGGCAGTACTCAAGGCTGGCGCGAAATCAGCCTCTTCGCCAAAGGAAGTGGCGGCGGCTTCGGAAATCGTGATTACGATGGTCACCAACTCGCCCGACGTGGAAGAGGTGGTCGCTGGCCCGAAGGGTATCTTTGAAGGTGCACGCAAAGGGCTGATCATTATCGATATGAGCACGATTGCCCCCGCGACGACGCGCAAGTTGGCACAAATGGCCCAGCAAAAAGGTGCCCATTTTCTGGATGCGCCGGTGAGTGGTGGCATGCAGGGAGCCGAAAATGGGACGCTGACGATCATGGTCGGCGGAGAACAAGATATCTGCGAGCAGGTACGTCCCGTTTTTGAGGCTATGGGCAAAAAGGAGAATATTTACTACGTCGGCCCCAGCGGGGCGGGCGAAGTGGTAAAAATTGCCAATAATATGCTGACCGGCACCATTGCCGCATCCACTGCCGAGGCGCTGGTATTGGGTGTCAAGGCCGGAGCCGACCTGGAAACGATGGCAAAAATCATCAGCGTCAGTACCGGTGCCAGTTGGCAGCTTACCAATCAATTTCCGTTACGTGCCTTCAATGGCAGCTTCCAGCCCGGCTTTATGACCGATCTGCTGCATAAAGACCTGGGGCTGGCGCTCGAAATGGCGGCGGAACAGCAGACACCGGTCTCGATGACCGCGCTGGCACGGCAGTTATTCGAGATGGCCCGCGCTAACGGCTATGGAAAAGAAGATTATACGTCGCTACTCAAAGTGCTGGAAAAGATGGCAGGTATCGAGGTGAGAAGCAAGTAGACAGATACATAAAGAAACGTTAATGGTTTGGCCAAACCATTAACGTTTCTTTATGTGTTGGACTCTACGCAACGCTAGAACATGCTTCCGGCCAGGGGGATCAGGCTGTGGGCCACCGACATGCCAAAGTAGAGGGCAGCGGCCAGGCCGAAGAATAGCACACCAATCGCGATTCTGGTGACGAGTGGCACCTTGTAGTATGTTTGTGCGTTCGGGACCGCGTCTGGTCCCCGACGCGCCCAGAGTTGCGTAGCAGCGATGACGATAATGAACAATAACCAGGGCGAGAAGCTTCCATGCAGCCACTCCCAGATCTGTAATGCGATCAGGCCAACAAAGCCCACGATCCAGATACGCCGGTCGAGTGCGCCGATCACGCGTCCACCATCCAACGGCACAATGGGAGCCAGATTGAACAAGTTCAGGAAAAAGCCAAAGTAGGCCAGTGGTGCCCATATAGGATCAGCGTTAGGCAGATAAGCCAGCCACAGACAGACCCCAGCCGCCAGCGCACCAGCAATCGGGCCAGCAATGCCAATCACCGCCTCGTCAATGGCGTTTTGCGGCAAGCGGCGCATCGTAACCGCTGCTCCCAGCAGGGGAATAAAAATCATGCCACCTATGGGGATGCCTTTGAGCTTCATTACTACGGCGTGCCCCATTTCATGAATGAAGAGCAGAGCCACCAGTCCAACGGCAAACTTCCAACCAAAGGCAAAAGAGTAGATGACAATCGAGATGATGGCGGTAATCAGCGCGCCACCAAACTTCAACAGCAGAACACCTAGCGTGACAAGCCCCCCACCAACACCAGCAATGGAGCCACGCTGCCGCGTTTTTTGCTCCTGTTCTTGACCTGTGGTCGATTGCTCATAGCTTTGGTATTGCTCTAACGTCTGCGGGCCGCGATAGGCTTGCATCCCCTCGTAGGGATTGTGTGCCGGTACAGTCGAAGCAGACGGATAATCGGGACTGGACGATGGAGAGGCGGGTTGTTGGTAGGCGTGCGGAATAGATGGTGGTGGTGCCGCCGAACGATAATAGTCGGGACTGGCGTAGTCTACTTCATTGGATGAATTATTATATTTCTGATCGGCAAATTCCTCGGTATTTTGCGACACTATAGACCTCTATTCTGACGAAAAAGCAACATATTCTATTATAGTTTACCATATGCCAATACAAAAAACCTGAACCCCTAGCTTCTGCCTTCCAGGCAACGTCTGAGCAGATTCAGGGCTGCGTAGGCCGCCAGTCGTTTGTTATCCTCTCTGTTTGTGCGTCTGCCTGCTCCCTGCTTCACGACGACGCCCGCCGGACCCGCAACTGCCGTATATACCGTGCCCACCGGCTTATCCTCTTGCATATCAGGACCGGCCACGCCGGTAATACCAATACCCCAATTGGTACCTAGCTGCTGGCGTACGGCCTGTGCCATAGCGCGTGCCGTCTCCTCGCTTACCGCTCCATGCTGCTGCAAAGTTTCTGCTGGCACCCCAAACTGGCTCTTTAATTGCGTACTATAAGAAATCAGACCACCGCTAAAGTAGAGGGAACTGCCAGGCACGTCGGTAATAAAGTTGGCAAGCAGGCCGCCAGTCAACGATTCCATGACGCTCAACGTCTGTTGACGCTCACGCAACAAGGTGCCGACACGCTCGGCCAATGTCTCTTTGTCGACCCCAAACACAGCGTGACCAAAAATCGCCCTGACCCGCGCTTCCATCTCGGCAACCAGGCGTTGCGCCTCCTCCTGCACAGCGGCTTTCGCCGTAATACGCACATCGATGGCGTCGGACTTGGCGTAAGTTGCCACCGTAGGATTGGTATAATGAATCAAGGTTCCCAATTGCTCTTCGACAGACGATTCGCCGATACCAGCAATACGCAAGATGCGGGTAAAGATCGTGCCACCGGTATATGCCACCAGCCTGGGAACAACCTGCTGCTCCCACATGCGATACATTTCTCTGGGGACACCGGGCATCGCCACCAGCATATGCCCATCCTTTTCAACCCACCAGCCAGGGGCCGAGCCCAGCGGGTTAGGGATACTCTGAGCCGAGGGAATGATGGCGGCCTGTTTGCGATTGCGTTCAGGCATGCTGGTGGTGATTTGGGCGAACTTTGTGCGTAGCTCGGCCTCTAACTGCGGATCGATAAGCATGGTCTCCCCCAGCAAGCTACTGATCGACTCGCGTGCCAGGTCGTCTTCGGTCGGTCCCAGCCCACCCGTCATAATCACCAGGTCCGAACGCTGCCATGCCCGCTGTAACGTTGCCACGATACGCTCCTGGTTATCGCCTACCTGCGAGACAAAATAGAGGTCGATGCCTAGAGCAGCCAGGCTCTGCGACAGGTAGGTCGCGTTGGTATCGGTAATATGTCCGAGCAACAATTCAGTACCACAAGAAAGTATTTCGGCGCGCATGCGTACATCCTCCGTCTCAGTGAGCGATCTAAAAACGTTGTGTAATACAATGATGTCTGGCGTCATTATATCGCACGGCAGAGCGTTGCGTCATCGAACTGTAGGAGCGCAACAGGGCCTTTCTGAAAAAGGGTAAATGGTTGAAATTCACTCTTTGAGCGCCGGATACGCGAGGAACAACGCCCTAAAAAATGGTATGGCATTTTTGCCGCGAATGTGCTATCATGCAGTAGGCGACATCAATATGTTGTGTCCAGATCCTTAGAAAATTCCACATGTTGTGTCTGAAGGCTTGTTTTTGGCACTCGTTTCAAGTATACTGAGTCATGAAGGTCCTTCAAAAATAAGCATACACAGCAAGAGCACGCTTCTAAATGAAGAAGCCATATAGCGTATCTCAAAAAACGTATTGAGCAAGAAATTCACGGAAGAGGAGCGAGCAAAGCATGTTACATCAGCAGGACCGTTCTGGCAACAACCAGGACGCGGCCAACGCTCAAGATATGACCCACCTGGAAGGTATTCGTCAAAAAGTGTTCATGGATAGGTATTCGCTCAAAGATGCTGCCGGACAGCCTTTAGAGTTCTATCCCGAACAGCTCTGGGCCCGCGTCGCGCGCGGCATTGCGGCAGTCGAGCCGACAGAAGAGAAACGCGCGGAATGGGAGCAGCATTTCTACGAAGCACTCACCGATTTTCAATTTGTCCCCGGTGGGCGTATTCTGGCGGGCGCGGGTTCGGGCAACCAGGTAACATACTACAACTGTATGCCGCCTGAACAGGAAGTGCTTACAGCAGATGGTTATCGACCAATTTCGGAAATCAAGATTGGCGATCTTGTGGTAACGCATCGCAATCGTCTGCGTCCAGTATTGCATAAGTTCGAACGCGAGACCGAGGAACCACTCTACGTAATTCAACCCAAGAAAATAGGCTACGATGATTTACGTGTGACAGGCGAGCATAAAGTGCACGTCGTCCGTTCAGAGTGGGTGAACAGCCACAGGTCACGTGACGGACTACGCTTGCAACATGAGCCTGCTTGGATTCCTGCCAAAGAAATTAAACCTGGTGATTACGTTGCCGTCGCACACAACGGCGAAGAACATTCCCCAGAGGCTATTAACCTCTCCGATTATGTTCCGGGATATGAAACGGAAGATGGAAAAATCTTCAAACTGACGATCCGTGGTGATCATGGCTACGTGTCGGAATGGGGAACACATTACAAAATTCAAAATCAACTGGTACTTGATGAAGATTTATGCTATCTGTTCGGGCGCTGGCTCGGCGATGGATGCGTCGCCCACCGCAGTGGCACAAATATTCCATCAGGAATCAAAATCGTTTTCGGTTTGGATGAGCAAAAAGAGGCTGAAGAGGCTGCACGAATTATAGAGGCCAAGTTTGGTATTGAGGGTGCTATCAAACTGAGTAGCACTGAACGCTGGTATGATCTATGGGTAAATTCTATGCCTGTAGGAGAGTTCTTTAAGGCGTTCCTTGGTTGCTACAGCTATAATAAACGAATTTCCGACAAACTGATGCATTTGCCAGCGGACCTCACATTAGCATTGTTGCACGGATTGTTCAGCGCCGATGGCTACGTATCTGGTAACAAGCTCGGCATAGTGTTATCGAATCGAATGCTCACTGTCCAGATCCACCAGCTTCTTCTGCGAATGGGATACGTATTCTCAATTCGCGAGAACACCCATCGTTTAGGGCGTGTGCCTGCCTATCGTGTTCAGGCTACTGCAAATGAGTGTGGGCCACTCTTTAAGCGATTCTTTGGCGTGCAAGTTCCTGAGCACGTTATCGATTTGAAACAGTATTTTGAATACGATAACCTCAAGTGGGTGCGTGTCGATGAGATTGCTGTTGAAGATTACGCTGGCGTTGTCATGGACATGGAGGTTGAGGAAGACCACTCGTTCGTTTCAGCAGGTGTCGTTGTCTCAAACTGCTACGTGATACCTAGCCCGGATGATAGCCGCCAGGGGATCCTCGACAACTTAAAGGTCATGACCGAAATTATGGCTCGTGGTGGTGGCGTCGGCATCAACCTCTCGACGTTGCGTCCACGCGGCTCCTATATCAAAACGGTCAACGGCACAGCTTCAGGTCCATGCTCGTGGGCACAACTTTACTCGGTCGCCACCGGCGATGTGATTCAGCAGGGTGGATGTTTTGGTCCCGCGGAACGAATCGCCACCGACCGTGGCCTTATCCCAGCCGCTGAGCTGGCAGATCGCCTGGACAAGGGAGAAAAAATTCAGGCACAGACGCACAAAGGTCTCCGTCCGTTCACATACGCCTTCCGCAATGGCACCAAGGATCTCTACGAGGTCGAAACGAGCCGTGGGTATCGCGTGCGTGTGACGATGGATCACAAAATGGGCGTGTTACGCAATGGCGAAGTCGTAACCATCCCATTGCGCGAACTTGAGGAGGGCGACGAAGTCTTGCTCTTGATCGGCGAGGGCACGCAAGACGAGACACCGCTGGTTCCTTTGGTAACAACATCCTATCTGCGCTCAAAAATGAGCACCACGCTCAATGAGCAGGTTACACTACCCACGCACCTGACGCCTGAGCTTGCCTACTTTCTCGGTTATGCCTACGGCGATGGCAATGTGATACGTGGCAAAAAAGTGACGTGGGCAGATGATAAAGGTCTCTCCCTCGCAGTCGCGAACAATCAGCCAGAAGCACAGCAGCGCCTGGTAACTGCCATTCGCGATCTCTTCTCGCTTGAGCCTGTCGTCAGCCCAGGTGATGGTGCGTGCACAACCGTCAGGGTGTACTCACGTGTCCTGATCGAATGGCTCAAAGAGAATAGCCTGCTCAAACAAAAGGCCGGGTTGGTTCGTGTTCCAGAGGCCATCTTCCGCTCACCATCCAGTGTAGCAGGAGCTTTTATCGCGGGCTATTTCGAGGCCGATGGTTGCGACCGTAGCCGTAAGGGTGGTTATGGTATCGATAGCATCAGCCTGGACATGCTCAAAGATATTCAGCAGCTTCTGCTGGCTAACGGTATCGTTTCGCATATTCATACCCAGGACCGTAGCGCTCAGGGTTGGCAAACCCTTCATCGCTTGATCGTTACTGGCGCGCAATTCAAGCAGAAGTTTAGCGCCTTCACCAGAAGTTTCAAAGATCAGCAAACCATCGGCTATCGTAGCCATCACAACAACTACCCGATGGAGGTCTGGAAAAAGTTAGAGATCCCAGGCCGTTACTATCAGGGGCTGTTTGACGCGACCAAAGAACGCGTTTCGCACTATGCGTTGACGCGTGTTCGTGAGCGCGTGCAGGCTGCTGGTGGAGTCGAAATGGTCGAGCGCCTGGACGCACTGCTAGGCACCCTGCCCGACTCGATTGTCTCGATCACGCCACTAGGCCCATCTGAAGTCTATGACTTCGAGGTTGACGAGATTCACCTGCTGGCCGGTGGTGGTCTCTACACGTCGAACTCGCGGCGAGGGGCTTTAATGATTATGCTCGACGACAATCACCCCGACATCGAAGAGTTCATTACGGTGAAACGCACGGCGGGCAAAATCGAGCATGCCAACCTGTCAGTCTGCATTTCTGACGCGTTTATGCAGGCAGTCAAAGAAGACGCAGACTGGAACCTGATCTGGCAGGACGAAGTCAAGAAAACCATTCGAGCACGCGACCTGTGGAACTTGATCTGCACCTCGGCCTGGGAATCGGCGGAGCCAGGCATGGTGTTTATGGATCGTTACAACAAAGAGTCCAACACCTGGTACTACGAGAATATCCGCTGTGTCAACCCATGTGGCGAACAGGGATTACCACCATTCGGAGTTTGTAACTTAGGAGCGTTAAATCTATCTTCCTTCGTACAAAAGGGGCAAATGGATTATAAGCGCTTGGCAAACGTCTCCAGGATCGCTATGCGTTTTCTGGATAACGTTATCGACTCCACTGAGTACTTCATTAAGGAAAACGAGGAGGCACAGCTTGGTACACGTCGTACTGGCCTGGGTACCATGGGTGTTGCCGATGCGCTCATCAAGATGAAGGTCGCGTATGGCACCGAAGAGTCGATTCCGGTGATCGAGAAAATCTATAGCACGATTCGCGACGCAGCCTACGAAGCCTCGGCAGACTACGCGGCAGAGAAGGGATCGTTCCCCAGGTTCGAACGCGACAAATACATGCAGGGAAAATTTATCAAACGCTTGCCCCAGGCGGTGCAGGAAAAGATCAAGCAGCAGGGTATTCGTAACGCGGTGCTGTTGACGCAGGCTCCCACGGGTACAACCAGCCTGCTTGCAGGTGCCAGTTCAGGCATCGAGCCAGTGTACGACTTCGCCATGATTCGCCGCGACCGTACAGGCGAGCATATTCTGTACCATCCGCTCTTGCAGGCATGGCGCGACAAACATCCCAACGATCCAACGCCGCACTACTTTGTCTCGTCGAAGGACCTGACGCCAGAGGAGCATGTGCGCGTGCAGGCGATGGTGCAGCGCTACACCGACTCTAGCATTAGTAAGACAGTGAACGCGCCCAACGACCACACAGTCGAGCAGGTGCAGACGCTGTACCGATTGGCCTACGAGATGGGCTGTAAAGGCGTGACTTACTACCGCGATGGTTCTCGCGATGCCGTGCTCACACGCGTTGAAGACGAGAAGAAAGCGGCGGAGAAAGAGGCCGCGGCACAGGGAGTATCAATCGAACCGGTCGTCTCTATTCAGCAGGGCATCAAACCCCGTCCAGCGGTCGTGCAGGGCTACACGCGGCAGATCAGCGCGCCGGAAGGCAAGATTAGCATTACAATCAACAGCGATGAGCAGGGACCACTTGAGGTCTTCGTGACCACCGGCAAAGCAGGTAGCGATATCCTGGCGCTGGCCGAGGCGGTTGGTCGCCTGATCTCGTTGAACTTGCGTGTCCTGAGTCCACTCTCACAAATGGATCGCATCCAGGAGATTGCCGATCAGTTGCGCGGCATCGGAGGGAGCCGTTCGGTCGGCTTCGGTGCCCAGCAGGTCCGTTCGTTGCCAGATGCCGTGGCGCGTGCGCTCGAAATGCATATCGAGTCGCAACAGAACCAGGAGGAGAGCAGCGAGACAAACACCGATGGAACCAACCACAATAACGATGCTAGCATGAGCAATGGCAGCAATGGTCAGGCGACAGGAACGGACACCACCAGCCCTTTTGACCTGAGCACGCTGAACGTGACCGGCAATCTATGCCCTGAATGCGGCTGCAATACGATGGTGTATGAAGAAGGCTGCAAGAAGTGCTATAGCTGTGGATATAGTGAGTGTTAAGCTCGGACTAACTTTTGAAACCTGGACACTGTGTAATGGGGCCTGGGAAGCGTCCTGGTGAAAACACACATGTGCTTTCACCAGGACGTTAAATTCGGTAGGTACACACATCCTGAAGGATGTGTGTTTTGAGAATATAGAATGGACCTTAAAAACGCATTGAGAAGGATAGACATCCTCTCGTATAATAGGAGGATGAAGAAGAAAGAGTTTCTGTCAGCAGGGGAAGCAGCGCGCGCGTTGGGCATCTCGGTCAACACCATCCAACGAGGGGAGAAGGCTGGTCTGTTGCCAGTCATCCG
>DATAYF010000600.1:0-4220 GCA_036272735.1 Ktedonobacteraceae bacterium | reverse complement strand
ACGCAGCCCATCGCCAGACATCGCGATGGGCTGCGTTTGGCTCATGCCCACTTTAGGGGCTTACTGTCTGCTTGCTCTGCACAAAAAGCATACGATGAAGAGAAATTTCCTGCTCAATATGTTAAGCAAGCGACCTGTAAGCCCCCAGATTGGACAAGAGCCTGCGTTTTCCACGCTATGGTCACTCAGCACGAAGCGTTGTGGTTGGCTTGAACCTTGCTTCTGTGACCATCAGAAAAAACGGCAGCAGTGTCAGCAATGTCAGACCAGCACACCATAAAAACGTGATATGAAATCCGAAAAATTGCGTGGTGATGCCGCCAAGGATAGGACCGAGGGCGGCAAAACCAGTTCCTAGAAAGCGATAGGCCGCGTTCACACGCCCCTGTAGCTCTGTAGGAACTGTGAGAGCCAGGAATGAGTTTGCCGTAATCGTCCATAATGGTCCTCCTGCACTGCCGATGAACAGTACTGCACCAATAATCCAGACGTTTGTGGTCAGTGCTGGCACCAGGAATATTGCTCCATTGCAAAGGATATTGATGCCAATGGTCCAGCGCCGACCAAGCCAGCGTTGAACGGGTAGCGTAAGCAGCGCTCCTACGATGCTGCCAATGCCGCCACCCGTCAAAAGCAAACTGTATGCGACTGGCGTAAGTTTCATTGCTCCAGGAGCAACAGCGTAGAGCACTAGAGTGACAAGGCAAGCCTCATAGCATGCGTTGATGACGCCAGCCATGAGTCCAATTGCCAGCAATATCCGCTGTTTCCGTAGATAGTGTAAGCCATCAAAAACCTCCGCGAACAAACGTCGCTTTATAGGACGCGAGGCACGAAATGAGCCACGCAGAAGCAGCAGGGCAATAAAGGCTCCTACTGCACAACCCTCACCGAAGCCCATCGTGAACGCGATGCCTACGCTGGCCAAAAAGCCACCCAGCGGTAACGTGATGACCTCGATGATGTTCTGTGCCCCAGACAACCACGCGTTGGCGTGATCAAGCCGGTCGTGAGGAACAATCATCGGCATTGTCGCCGCGAAGGTTGGATCTTCCAGCGTTTGCGTAACGCCCAGGACGAGGGCGATAGCGTAAAGCGGTGCCAGCGTAAAATCCCCTAACAGCGTGACGAGTAAGGCCAGGCCGAAGGTAAGCAGACGCAGAAGCGTGTTGACGAGTAATATCCTGCGGCGGTCGTAACGGTCCACCAGTGCACCAGCAAACAGGCCAAATACGAGCGTAGGGGCAATCAAAGCGAAGGTGATGTATGAAATCAGCACAGGTGATTGGGTGAGATGATGGGCGAAGAGCAAGAGCGCTAGCTGCATGGCCCAGTACGCCAGATAGTTTGCCCCAGACGCCCCCCATAATACAGCGAAATTTATCTTATAGCCGTGATTTTTGTCATGATTGGTAGTTGTGGGTGTAGCTGATGCTATTAAGAATCGATCACGAGCGGTATTGGTGCTCGTTGTGGATTGCTGTGGTTTCTGATGTGTCATTCGTGATGTTCTCCGTTTGCTACAAAGCATGGATAGGTACGGGCGCACAAAGTCCCGGCTATTCATGGTTAAGAAATGGAAAATTGTAGCAGGTAGCGCTCTAGTACAGAGGCACACGCGAGGAAGAGTAGGGCGAGTTGCCGCTCATTTACGTTTTATGATGTGCCACTGGAGGCTACGCTAAACGGAGAAAAAGATGAGGGCTCACTTCATGCTATTAGGGACATCCTGTTCATTAAGAAAACTCTATACAATACGAACGCTTAAAGTATAGCATGGCTTGCTGAGTAGGTGCAAGCAGGCCCATTCGTTGTATACTGTTATCAGTAGATGGCTCGTTTGCACCCATCGTGTTGGGATATGCGAAGCGAGAGCGCTTCTTGTTTATAATTACCTGCATTATCACATAATGAAAGAGGCATGGATGATACCAAAGCATTCTTCAGAACCACTTGCACGACGTACGCTGGGCACAACTGGTTTGCAGGTCACGCCGTTATGCATAGGCTGTTCTTCAATAGGGAATATGCCAGAAACATTTGCCTATGAAGTGGCGCAGGATCAGGCGTTAACATTCGTTCGTGCTCTATTTGCTGGACCAATAAACTTTGTTGACACGGCCGCTTCCTATGGTGATGGTGAGAGTGAGCGCCGTATTGGCATGGTGATCAAGGAGCGTGGCGGGCTGCCGGATGGGTTCGTGTTAGCTACGAAGGCTGATCGTGATCTCACCACCGGCGTATTTACTGGTGAGCAGATGCGCAGGAGCATCGAGCGCAGCATGCGCCTGTTGGGGCTTGACACGTTGCCTCTGGTGTATCTTCACGATCCAGAACACATCACATTTGAGGAAGCTATGCAGCCAGGGGGACCGGTTGAGGTGCTGCAACGCTGTAAAGATGAGGGGTTGATTGACCACCTTGGCGTAGCGGGTGGCCCTATTGATTTGATGACGCGCTTCGTCGAAACAGGGTTATTTGAGGTCGCCATCTCCCATAACCGCTATACGCTGCTCAACCGTGAGGCGGATCCATTCTGGGATGTTTGTCAACGACGGAACGTGGCGACGGTGAATGCCGCACCATATGGAAGTGGTATCCTGGCGAAAGGGCCAGGAGCGTATCCGCGCTACATGTATAGTGAAGCTCCACGCGAACTGCTCGAGAAAGCGCGGCACATGGAGGCGGCCTGTGAACGACATGGCGTACCGTTAGCGGCAGCCGCTTTGCACTTCTCGCTCCGCGATCCGCGCATCGTCTCAACTATTGTCGGGCTTACGCGTCCCGACCGTTTGACGCAGACAGTAGAGTTTGCGCAGCAAACCATTCCTGCTGCGCTGTGGACCGAGCTTGATGCCATCTATGCTTCGAAATACGCTTGAGGAAGCAGAGGCAGGGGACGCAACCCCTTCTTTCGCGGTTAGAGGTGGCATCGTAAATGGAATTTGAGGAAGGAGTTCATACCACCACACCATGTTTATTTCTTCACTCTCCTCTTCTGAGCTTGTAGCGCGGCTAGAGCCGCCGGGCCAGGACCAAAAAGTGCACATGGTACTCGACACCGATACTTTCAACGAAATCGACGATCAGTTTGCGTTGACGTACGCGCTCCTCTCGCCAGAACGCATTGAGCTTGAGGCGATCTACGCGGCTCCATTTCGTAGCGAGCATGCAGGTCCAGCGGATGGGATGCAGAAAAGTTACGAGGAAATCTTGCACATCCTGGACCTTTTGGGGCGTCATGATAAGGACCAGTTTGCGTTCCATGGTTCACAAGCCTGGCTCTCAGATCTGCACGAACCCATGAGTAGCCCTGCCGTCGAAGACCTGATTGCGCGCGCCAGGCAGGCGCGTTCGGGTCCGCTCTACGTGGTGGCGATTGGGGCGATTACCAATATTGCCACGGCGTTACTGCTGGCACCAGATATCGCGGAACACATCGTTGTCGTGTGGCTGGGCGGCAATGCCCTCTATTGGCCGACCGCACAAGAGTTTAACCTGGAACAAGATCCGCGAGCCTCGCGCACGATCTTTGATTGTGGGGTACCGCTTGTCTACGTGCCATGCAACGGCGTCACAGATCATCTGATCACCACGCAAGCCGAACTCGAACGCTTCGTCAAGGGCCACGGAGCAATCGGGGACTACCTCTTTACTCTTTTCTCGGCAACGACCACAGATCACTTTGCATACTCGCGAGTGATCTGGGACATTGCCCCTATCACCTGGTTGATTAATCCCGCGTGGGCAGCGACGACGCTAGTTCACAGCCCAATTTTGACGACCGAGTTGACCTACAGCGTTGATACGCGTCGTCACTTTATGCGCAACGCCTACGCTCTTGATCGTGATGCCATCTTTGGTGATCTCTTCCGCAAGTTGCAAAAGAGGTAAGGTGCTCGTATGCGGGACTGCTCCGACCAAATTTGGTCGAGACAGTCCTACATATCAGAGATGTGGACGGTGCGCTGGCGTGGCCCATCAAGCTCGACGAGAATCACACGTTGCCATGTTCCAAGCGCCAGTCGATGATTGACGTACGGGATAGTTACGGAAGGGCCGATCAGTGAGGAGAGTAGGTGATCCGGCGCATGCTCAGGGTTGTGCGGATGGCGGTACGACATCTGCGGTAGCAGTTTGCGCAATGCCTGAAGCAGATCGAGGTCGGTGCCCGGATCGAGGTCGGCAGTCGTGAGCGCGCATGTGGTGTGGGCCGCGAA
>DATAYF010000599.1:0-26699 GCA_036272735.1 Ktedonobacteraceae bacterium | reverse complement strand
GTTTAGGTACTTAACCTGTTCGGCCTTCCTTCCACCATGCTACTGTCCCCCCTGCTCTTTCGAGTGGAGGTTAGGTGGTGCTTTAATCACGTCAATGCCAGTGATGCTGTACACTACAGCAAGCAGAGAAGCGCCTTCATGGCGCACCATTCCAAAACACTATCTTAGAAGTTTTCGGATAAGCTCTAAGGTCAAGCAGGAGATGTCGACCCATCCCCTGCCCTAAACAAAGACTCGCTTCTATCCCCATGGCTGAAGCCAGGGGCCTTACGCTCGGGACGATAAAGGATGGTACGAAGACGCATCAGAAGGCGATACATAAACCAGAGGGTTACAATCGCCTTCTGATGTCATGCAAGTCTGGAAACTTTGCTTAGGATAGAGATGCGACAGCCTACTCCATAGCCTATATTACCTTTCAACTCAGGAACAGTCAACTTGCTAGCTTTTACTGGTCTATACATCTTGACATATACACCAGAGATCAGTTACACTCGTGGATAGTGAGACTTTTAGCGTACAGCATCATAGTGAATAATTAATCTGACATACTGTTGAGCATTAGGCTAACGGCTGGCAAAGACTGCTAGCAAAGGGTATTGCAAGGAGCAACGCATGTCGAAAACGAGGCTCTGGCACGTGGGAGCAGTATTCGGGCTACTCCTCCTGGCGATTGTCGGCGTGATCTATAACCCTTCAATCGCTCATGGTGCAACCAACATCTCCACCCCCACCAACATTCAGGTAACAGCGACTGGACCACAATCTATCACGCTTTCCTGGTCTGCTGCCATCGACAGTTCGGGCACGGGAGATGTCCCGGCGTATTCCGTTTATAATGGTTCTAACATTGTAGCAACCTCAATGGGCACTTCCGTGACGATCAGTTCACTTCTGCCCGCCACCAACTACCCGTTTACAGTTCAAGCCTATGACAAAGATGGCAACACCTCGACGCAAAGTTCCGCAGTGCAAGCATCTACCCAGGCGGCGGGTGCCACTCCGTATCAAAAGATCGCCTATTTTGATCAGTGGGGTATCTACGGCAACGCCTACTACCCATCGAATATCGCCTCATCGGGAGCGGCTTCGAAACTCACCACTATTATCTATGACTTCGAGAACATCGACCCTACCAACCTGACCTGCTTTGAGACTATCAAAGCCTCGGACTCGACCAACGAGAGCGATCCCAACGCGGGTGATGGTGCCGGTGATGCCTTTGCTGATTACCAGAAGAGCTATACATCCAACTCCGTCGATGGCTCTGCCGACTCCTACAGTCAACCGATCAAGGGCAATTTCAACCAGTTGCGCGAGTTAAAGGCAAAGTATCCCAATCTCAAGATCCTGCTCTCACTTGGCGGCTGGACCTACTCCAAATACTTCTCGGATGTGGCCGCCTCGGCGTCCTCACGGCAAAAATTCGTCAGTTCCTGTATAAATATGTTCATCAAAGGCAACCTGCCAACGGGCATTAGTGGCGACCCATCTGGCGGGGCAGCTTCGGCTGCTGGCCTTTTCGATGGCTTTGACATCGACTGGGAATATCCAGGCGTGCTAGGCCATACGGGCAACCACTATGGAGCGCAAGACAAGGCGAATTACACATTGTTGCTGCAAGAGTTCCGCACCGAGATGGATAGCTATGGCGCGAGTATCGGCAAACATTTCGAACTCACCGCGGCAGTACCGTCTGGACAGGACAAGGTCGCGCAGATCCAGACCGACCAGGTCGGGAAATACCTGGATTATGCCGACGCCATGACTTATGATATGCACGGTGGGTTCGAAGCCACCGGGCCGACGAACTTCCAGGACCCACTTCACAACTCGCCAAACGATCCATCAACGGTTGTCACACCCGGCAACGAGAAATACACCATCGATACGACGATTAAAGCCTGGACGAGTGGCCTGCCCGATTACAACATTCCTGGTGGCTTCCCGGCTAGCAAGTTGGTGATGGGTTTCCCCTTCTACTATCGTGGCTGGACAGGCGTCGCGGCCGGGAGCAATCATGGCCTCTACCAGCAGGCCAGCGGACCATCGGCCTCCTTCTCTACCAGCCAGACAGCAGGCCTGGCGGACTACAAAGAGCTAGCAGCGGCAGGGTTAACCAGCAATGCTGCTGACAACTTCTTCGATCCCACCACCCAGGCAGCGTGGATCTACGACGGGACCAACTTCTACACGGGAGATACTCCTCAATCAATTGCCGCCAAGACTTCGTTCATTAAGAGCGACGGACTGGCCGGAGCGATGATGTTCTCTCTCGATGCAGAAGACGCGGGGAACACGTTGCTGAACGCCATCGTTGATGGTCTGCCCGGCGGCACAGGTTCGGGACCTGGTCCAACGCCCACGCCTGTGCCAACAACCACGCCGACGCCCACGCCTGTGACACCAACGCCAACACCCATACCAACAGCGACGCCCACTCCGCCGCCTGTCACACCCACTCCCACACCACCAGCAGGTGGCAATCTCGTGACCAATCCTGGCTTCGAGACGGGGACGCTGAGCGGCTGGACCTGTGATGCTGGGGATACGGTGGTCAACAGCCCGGTGCATAGTGGAACACACGCGCTACAACTGACTCCCACTAACTCGACAACCGGCCAATGCACCCAGACGATCAGCGTGCAGGCCAACCACACCTACATCCTCAAGGCGTACGTCCAGGGAAACTACGTGTATCTCGGCGCAAACGGATTGAATAGTACGTGGACAAATAGTAGCGGCTATACGCAGCTTAGCACCACATTCACAACCGGCGCTTCAACCACCAGCGTGACCATCTTCGTACACGACTGGTATGGTCAGAGCAATGCTTACGTGGACGACGTTTCTTTGAGTTAATGTTACCAGCAGCGAGGGGCTTATAGCTGCTCGCTGCTCGCTTTTATTCATCCAACAGCCTCTCTTACTCGCCACACCGTCTAAAAAAGGAGCACGCGATGCTAAGGAACAAACGCGTCAGATTCGGATTAGGAGCAGCTATCCTGGTTGGAGTATTGCTCATCTCCTTTATTTTCGTTGCCTACACCAGGCCCTCGACTGCGAAAGCGGCAGCCTCGTTCAGCACCAACGGGTACAATGCAGCGCCATACGTCATGCCGCTCGCCAACAACCCTCCCAATCTGACGAGCGTTATGTCGGCAAGCGGGGTCAAAGCGTTCACGCTGGCGTTCATCGTGGCTAACGGCGGCTGTACACCAGCCTGGGAGGCCGACGCTGGCCTGGATAATGTCGCCACGGATACCCAGGTAGGACCAATCATCGACGCCATACGCGCGGCGGGCGGCGACGTCGTCGTTTCTTTCGGTGGCTACGGTGGCACCAAGCTCGGCCAGACCTGCGGCACCCCACAGGCCACAGCAGCCGCGGAGCAGACGATTATCGACAAGTATAGCCTGCATGCCCTCGACTTCGACCTGGAAGAGCCAGAGTATGAGAACGCAGCCGCCATCAACAACGAGCTGGGTGCAGCACAAATTTTGCAGGCCAACAATCCCGGCCTCTACGAGTCGATCACCATTCCAGGCACCACCAGCGGAACTGGTTACTTCGGCCAGCAGCTATTGAACAACGCCAAAACGTTGGGCTATACGCCCAGCAATTACGCAATCATGCCGTTCGACGGTGGCTTTAGCGGCGCGAGCAGCCAGGTCAGTGCGTTACAAAGCTTCAACACGATGCTGATGAACACGTTTGGCTGGAGTAGCGCGACGGCCTACGCCCACGAAGGCATTTCGTCGATGAATGGCAGGACCGACAGCGCTGAGTACTTCTACCAATCAGACTTTCAGACGGTGCTGAACTTTGCCGAAAGCAATCACCTGGCGCGCTATACATTCTGGTCAGCGAACCGCGACCGCCAGTGTAATCCACCCGACAACAACGGCGCACTTTCGGGTACATGCAGCAGCGTGCCGCAGAATGATTGGGATTTCACGAAGATCATCGCGCAGTTCGCCGGTGCAACTCCGCCACCACCAACGCCTACACCAGTGTCAGGCGGGACACCTACACCAACGCCCATCAGTGGTGGAGCGTGTGCTGGCGTTGCGGCCTGGAACTCATCCGTCGCATACGTTGGCGGAAATAAAGTGACCTATAACAGATCGCTGTGGCAGGCCAAGTGGTGGACAGAGAACGACGTACCAGGGGGAGCAGCAGGCGTATGGACATTGGTTGCAAGCTGTAACTAGCCAACCCAGACAACGATAATACCGTAAATGCCTGCATAGATGCCTGTTGATGGTTTCGGAAACCATCAACAGGCATCTATCTATATATTTATCAAACCGCGCCGTAAAACCCTGGGCTTCAGCCCTAGGGATAGAAGGCGCGTTCCTTCTGGGGCGCGATGGGTGTGGGATAGTTGATATTGTAGCACATTATGTGCTACAATATATTACATGGACAAGCAGAAAAAACCGACGAGTATTCGTCTGAGTGAAGAGGGAAAGCGGTTGCGCAAGCTCTTAGCGAAACGATTAGGAGTGAGTGAAAGCGCCGTCCTCGAATTGGCACTGAGAAGGCTTGCAGAAATGGAGGGGATCAAACGTGAAGACATTTAAATACCGCTTGTCTCCGACCCGCAAGCAAGCCGAGAAGTTGCAATGGACGCTCACGCGATGTCGTGAGTTGTACAACGCGGCCCTGCAAGAGCGCCGTGAGATGTACAAATATACTGGCAATGGCACCAACTACCATGCGCAGGCTAACCAGTTACCTGAGATTAAAGAAAGAAGAGAGGAGTACACGGACATACATTCTCAGGTGTTACAAAATGTGCTGAAGCGCGTCGAAGGAGCTTTCAGAGATTTCTTTCGGAGAGTGAAGAACGGTGAAACCCCTGGCTATCCGCGATTTCAGGGGCGTGAACGTTACGACTCCTTCACATATCCACAAGCTGGCTTCTCACTCACGCATGATAATCGGATCACGCTCTCAAAAATCGGCAGTGTCAAGGTACGCTTGCACCGTCAGGTCCAGGGCAAGGTCAAAACCTGCACAGTGAAGCGCGAGGGCGAGCACTGGTACGTCTGCCTTGCCTGTGAAGTGGAAGCCTGCCCACGCTTGCCCTACACGGATGAGAGTGTAGGTATCGATTTAGGTGTGTCCAAACTGGCAACCTTATCCACTGGCGATGTGATCGAGAACCCTCGACATTACCGCAAAGCCGAGAAGAAACTTGCACTTGCACAACAAGCCCTATCGAAAAAGAAACGTGGTTCAAATCGACGCAAGAAAGCGGTCAAGGTGGTGGCTCGTCTGCATCGGAAGACCCGCAATCAGCGTAATGATTACCTGCACAAGCATAGTCGTTGGCTGGTGGACACCTACGAAACGATTGTGTTTGAAGACATTGCCCCATCGAACCTGTCCAGACGTGCAAAACCCAAACAGGATGAGAATGGGAAGTACTTGCATAATGGGGCGAGTGCAAAGTCAGGACTTAACAAAAGTATACTGGATGCTGGTTGGCATCAATTCATCACCTTCTGTCAGTACAAAGCGGAAGATGCTGGTACGACGGTGGTGTTGGTTGATCCCAAATATACCAGCCAGATATGCAGCAGTTGCGGTACCATCGTCAAGAAAGAGCTTTCTGAACGTTGGCATTCCTGTGTATGTGGGTGTGAACTGGACAGGGACCACAATGCTGCATTGAACATCAAAAATCGCTGGGTGGGTAGCACCCTTCAGTTGGCGCAAGCTGGCTGAGAAGTCCCCGGCTTTCGCCGTGGGGTACTTCACAAGCTTTCGTCACAATTTTATCAGGCAGAGGCCGAGGGTACAGCAGTGCTAAACTGGTTCGACGGACGAGGCAGACCGAGATTTTCACGCAAAGTCCGCCCTTCATACTCAGTCCGAAACAGGCCGCGCTGCCGCAACACGGGAAGGACCGATTCCACAAACTCGTCCAGGCCACCGGGCAGGTAGGGTGGCATGATGTTGAAGCCATCGGCCGCATCGTTTACAAACCAATCCTCTAGCTGATCGGCGATCTGTTCTGGTGTGCCCCAGATCGTCCAGTGTCCGCGTGCACCCGCTACTGCCAGATAGAGTTCGCGAATGGTCAAATTTTCTCTTCCGGCGAGGTCGCTCACCAACTGCAAGCGGCTCTTGTTCGCATTGGTCTCTGGAAGTTCAGGCAAAGGACCATCTAATGGATAATCAGAGAGATCAACCCCACCAACAAGCCCCGAGAGCAACGCCAATCCCACCTTTGGATGGATCAACCCCTGCAATTGATCATACTTCTCTTTGGCCTCTTCTTCGGTCCGGCCAATCACCGGAAACACACCAGGCATAATCTTGAGGTGTTCTGGTGAGCGTCCGTAGGCAGCCAGTTTCCCTTTGATATCCGCGTAAAATGCCTGCGCTTCCGCAAGGGTCTGCTGTGCGGTGAAGATTACCTCCGCCGTTTCCGCCGCAAACTCCCGACCAGCCTGGGACGCCCCAGCTTGAATGAGGACCGGGTAGCCCTGCGGTGGACGAGCCACGTTGAGCGGTCCACGCACAGAGAAGTGCTTACCCTTGTGGTTGAGCACATGTAGCTTGTCGATATCGAAGTACACGCCCGATTCTTTATCACGGAGGAAAGCATCGTCATCCCAACTGTCCCACAGCCCGGTCACCACCTGCAAAAACTCGTGGGCCCGCTCATAGCGCAGATCGTGTTCCATGTGCTTGTCACGATTGAAATTCTTCGCTTCCGCCTCCGTCGCAGAGGTCACCACGTTCCATCCAGCTCGACCACCACTCAGATAATCGAGCGATGCGAACTTTCTTGCTATATGAAATGGTTCGTTATAGGTGGTCGAGGCCGTTGCCACCAGGCCGATACGTTCCGTCACGGCTGAGAGGGCCGATAGCAGTGTGAGCGGCTCAAAATGGACGATCTGACCTGAACGACTCAAAGCCTCCGGCTCCTGGCCGCGCCGCACGGCCACGCCGTCTGCCAGAAACATCATGTCGAACTTTGCTCGCTCGGCTGTTTGCACGATCCGCTTGTAGTGTTGGAAGTTCAGTCCTGCATCCGCCTGTGCACCAGGATGTCTCCATGCTGCAACGTGGTGGCCTGTGTTCATGAGAAAAGCGCCTAGCTTGAGTTGTGCCTTTTTGGTACTCATGTGTGTCTCCTTTCGTGGAGGCGTTCTTAATCACGCCCCCGCTCAGATGAACTGTGACTATTCAGGAAAGCCCTACGCTAGTTCCCGCTGCCATTGAGCGGGGGTAATTCAAAGTCTTTGACCGAGCCAGGAACTTTGGAAATCAGTCCGATGGATTGCATAAAGCGAGCATAGGCTAACAGACCTGACGGGGTCGTCTCAATTACAAAGTCTGGATGGGCGAGCAAGGTTTTGAATTGCGCTACCGTGCCTCCGCCGCCCTGATCTTCCGCCAGGTATTGCGCGGTTTGATCAAGATTCTTTTTCGCGAAGGCTGACGCAGCAACATAATCCTGGTAGAATTTCTTGGAGAAATCGGGATACTGGTTATAGAAGCTTTGTGTGAGTGCGAGCACGCCCGTTCCTACCGGACCAAAGGCATCCGTGCTGTGGAGAACGATATGCCCACCTGCCGCAACTTCGCGCTCCTGAAATGGCGACCCGGCATAATGGGCAGCAATTTGTCCGGAGAGCAGGGCCTGCTCTCCATCAGACGAAGTGATTGCGACAATATTTTTATCCAGCGCGTGGGCATTGCCCAATTGTTGCTGCGCAGCTTTACGCAAAAGAAGCGCTTGCTGCGCGTCGGGAGCAACGATGCCGATTTTATCGTTGGAGGTAAAATCCTTTAAACTCTTGATTCTGGGGTTATTGGAAACCAGCCAGATATCTGCTCGGCTTGAAGCAACGAGCACCTTCCAATTGACACCGCGATCCCAGCCGATCAGGAATGGGGAGATACCCAGGCTGCCTAGCTGCGCCTGGTTCGCAATCACGGCCTCGCGGACAGAGGCGCCACTAAACAGGATCTTCCACTGGAACCTGGTATTGGGGAACTGCTTTTCCAACGTTTTCTGGTATTTCAGCACCACCAGGCTCGCAACCCCCAGGCCAGGTTGGTAGGCAATTGTAAAAGTCGCGGGTGCGGACCCAGATGAATGTCCGGTTGCTCCGATGTTGCAAGCACTTACCAAAGACACCAGCACAACCATAAGAATGGTCAACAGTCGGTGACGTTTGATCATATCCTTCTCCTCATTTGTTCGCAACATACTACGCTATGTCAGCGCTATATTGTTTATTCATTACTGGAACTGCTTCATTCCCCACTTCACCACCGTCTTACGCTCGATCCAGAGGAAGATCACATCCAGGAGAATGCCAAGCAGCGAGATGATGACCAGGCCAGCAAAAATTGCTGGTGAATTGAGGAAGTAGCGGGCATTGTTGATATACCAGCCCAGCCCTCCCGCCGAGCCAGCCACACCAAAGACCACTTCAGCCCCCACCACCGTACGCCAACCAAACGCCCAGGACAGACGCAATCCAGACAGGATGTGCGGCAAAGCAGCAGGCAGAAAGACATCAAGAACGGTTCGTGAACGGCTCAGACCGAGATTGAGCGCAACCATACGTGTAGTGGCACCAATCGTACGGAAGCCGGTATCGGTATTTCCGGCTATGGGCCAGAGTGCACTTTGCACCACCACGACGATAATGGCGGTTGGGCTCAGGCCGAACCAGAGCATCAGGAGTGGCAAGATTGCAATGCCGGGCAACGGGCCGAGTACCGCGGTCAGTACCGTGAGCAGGTCGCGCCCAAAACGCGAATAGGTGGACAGTGAGGCCAGTGCGAGACCAAGAACGATACCAAGCGCCATACCGATAACCAGATTTTGTAGCGAGACCAGCGCCGCACTTGGAAGCTGACCATTGCCAATATCGGTAATCAGGGCTTGAGCGGCGGCAACAGGCGAGGCAACCAGTAACGGGTTCACTCCGCTCAACGAGACGTATAGTTGCCAGGCTACGATAATGCTGGCGCTAATCAAGGCGTAGCGCAACCATCCTGGCAGGGCGCGCACTTTGACCGTCAGCGGTGAGGATAGGCTCACACGCATTATTGCACTCCTTTCCGTTATTCAACAGCACTCAACTGCGCTACGTGCTCCGGCGCCGTCTCGTCACGAATGAGTAGTGAGCGTAAATGCTCCGATACATCCGTAAGCGCAGCGCTGCCAAAATCCTCAGCGTGACGCGTAACGACGATTTCACGAATGCGTGCAGGTGAAGCTGACATCACCATTACCCGATGTCCAAGGAAGACAGCTTCTTGAATAGAGTGCGTGACCAGCACAATGGTCACGCCGGTACGACGCCATATCTCGTTAAGCTCTAGCTGCAACTGATTGCGTGTAATGGCATCCAGCGCGCCAAAAGGTTCATCCATGAGCAGGATAGCAGGCTCAAGGGCCAGCGCCCGCGCCAGCGCTGCACGCTGCTTCATACCGCCTGACAGCATGTGTGGATATTTATCTGCCGCCGCGACCACATCAACCAGTTCCAGGTAAAAACGTGCTTTTTCAATGGCCTCATGCTTTAAGATGTGTCTGGTGACTCGTAGCGCGTAGACAATGTTATCCTGCACGGTACGCCACGCGAATAGTTGCTCAAAATCCTGAAACACAAACGCGCGATCAGGGCCAGGTTTCCTCACTGGCTCCCCATTGACGATAATCTGGCCTTGACGTGGTGGCAGAAACCCGGCTATCGCTTTAAGTAGCGTGGTTTTGCCGCAGCCAGATGGGCCAATAATCACAAATTTCTCCCCGTACTGGATCGAGAAGGTAGCATCTTCGACGATGGTGGCTCCTTGATCACGCTTATTGACGTAATCTAAGTAGACACCCGAGACTTGAACAATAGGGCTGATATCCTGTTGTCCCATTGAATGCGCTCCTTACTGTACAATTGCTACGCCTGACTAAGCGGAGCTATTCAGCAACCACGTTATGGACCAGGCTGGTCGCATTGTTGTTGAGTTGGTTGTACCGGCTGCGGAAGTAAAGCAACGGCTGATATTGTGGCTGTGTATTGATGGAAACAACTTCGCCAATGAAGATCGAGTGGTCTCCACCTGGGTAGCGAGCGACTAGGCGACACTCTAATTGCGTCAGGGTATCTTCCAGCAGCGGAATACCAGCCTGTCCAAGGCTATACGCAATAGTGGAAAATTTATCAGGGACGCGACGGGCAAAATGCCGGGAGATAGTTTCCGCGTGCTCAGCTAAAATGTTGACGCCAAACATTTGACTTTCTATGATCAGGTCATGAATCGCGGAACTCAGATCAAGACAAACAAGTACAAGTGGGGGCTTTAAAGACAATGAACAAAAAGAACTGGCAGTCGTGCCATGAAGCTGACCGTGATGTTGAGTGGTGATGACAGTCACTCCCGAAGCAAACTGCCCTAACGCCTGGCGAAATTCAGTATGCTCAATACTCACTGTGAAACCTCCTTTACTGCTTAGCTGCGACGCGTACGCACGCTTTCTAGGCGAGAAAGATCAGGGGTATTCGTTACGAAACGCGCCTGAATAACAACTTCCTGACCCAGATGTGCCAACTCTTCCACCAGCCTACCCTGCACCTGCTTCTGGGCGTCGAAGTCCTTTGCAGATGCGTAGATCGCCCTGGCCGCAGTAAACGCACCGAAGAAACCGAACAGAGGGCGCAACTGGTGTTCTAGCACGAGGTAATGATGATCGCTACCACCTGTAGCAAGCAGTCCCACGACCTTACCACGCAATGGGTCGTGCCCACGAGGGTCGTTGGGCACCAGGTCAAAGAAGTTTTTCAGCGCCCCGGTATACGATGCACGATAAACAGGCGTAGCCACAAGATAGGCGTCAGCCTCTTCCAGTAACGCGAGCGCCCGGCGTGTGTCGCTACTGTAGTCATCAAAGGCACGACCATCACAAAACTCTAATGCAAAATCGCGCAATTCCAGCACCTCTGTCGTTACACTGGGGTCGTATGCTCTCGCCCCCGCCAGGGCCGCATCTAACACCACACGTGAACGCGATGGTGGCGTCGTCAGACTGCCATTAATACCCAACAGCTTGAAACTCATACCTCTGCCTCCTTTCTCGTCCGAAAAGTGCGCACAAGCGCTCAACAGGATGTCTAGCTTTGTAGCTCCATAGAAAGGATCAATTCAGTAGATTGTACGATCCTCGGGCGAATAAAACAACGTTTCTATTGGGAATGACATCTTTGTCTAAAAACAGATTGAAGCGGGGCATGGCTTCAATCATTGCACCAGCAGCAGCAAAGGTGATATCAGCAACCGTGACCTTCTATTCGCCAACATCAGCATAAAATGCTATAACCTACCGCTGGTTATCATGTAGGGCATCCTGCATGACATTCACTTATCTCAAGAGTAACCGATTGTAATCAGGTTTGTCAAGGGTTTTATGATAAACTTGATCAACAAAGTCAATTTTAATCAATTGCAAGCTCTAGTTGGCAAATAACAGCCAAACAGAGATACCTGCTGATAACCTTACAAGGTTATCAGCAGGTATCTCTGTTTGGCTGTCAACCTATTTCATCCTTCCCCATCTGGCTTGTTTTCGCGCTACATCGCACGAATACGCAGGTAGCGCACAATATCGGGATAGAGCTGCCACAGCAGAAGTGCGCCTAACCCGGCAGTTACCCCTAGGATGACTTTGAACATATGCTATTTCCTCCGTCTTGTATGTTTGTTTACTGCGTGCGCTGTCGCCTGGGTATAAACTTAACAGGCTTGCTTGTACGTTGTGCTGGATCGGGCAACGACTCTATCTGCATGCCATCCAGGTCTGGCGCGGCCTTATTTATGGCATCTTCAATGGTCGTCACAAGCGCCGTCGCGGTAGCGGAACAGCCGTGATCATGACCCACGAGATGCAGCTTTGCAATCCCATTTTCAATGCCAACCATTTCAACAGCGTAGCCACGCGCTGCTATGTCAGGCCGGATCTCAACGAGGGCTTGCTCGACACGCGTCTGCACCGCCACGGGATGCAGCCCATGCAGCATAAATAAGAACGTCAACAACTCATCATGGGTAAACATCTCGACGAGCGCGGGACCAGTATGTTGCGCCCGCTGCGTCAATGTGAGGAGGCGCGCCAGGCCATCGCCGTGCAGGTCCAGGATCGCGCGAATCAGTTCTTCGACCATATCGCGTAGCGCCGGATCGGAGCATGCTTCCACCTCCTGAAGCAGGGTCTTGAGCCGCGTGGCTCCCCATTGGTGCTCTGCTCTATCCGCTGGCATTGGCTTCCTCCTCTGGATAATGAGCAATCTTCATCGCAAAGGCATTCCTCCATACAGCGCCTTATTGAGCTTGAGCACGGTATGGAGGAAACAACCCTTGTGTTTTCTCGACAAGAAGCTCACGCGGATCAGGTATCTTAGCCGAATGTAGGTGAGTGCACAACTTGCAGCTCTTTGCCATCTCCCAGGTACATATGCACACCACAAGGCAGGCAAGGGTCAAAGCTGCGTACCGCTCGCATGATATCGATCCCCTTGAAATTATCAGGCCCATTCTCTTCAAAGATTGGCGTGTTTTGGACGGCATCTTCATAAGGGCCCGGCGTCCCATATATGTCGCGTGCGCTCGCATTCCAGGGGGTTGGCGGGTAGGGATGATAGTTGGCGATCTTGCCGTTCTCAATCACCATATGGTGGGAAAGGACGCCACGTACCGCCTCGTGGAAGCCACAGCCAATGGCCTCCTTCGGCACCTCGAACTCGCTCCACGTCTTGGTATGACCCGCGCGAATCTCATTGAGCGCTTTGTCGATGCAGTAAAGGGCCACAGCGGTAGAGTACGCCTGGAAGTAGGTACGTGCCCGGTCGCGTTCAAGGGCGTTGCTCCACTGCGGTATCTTCCACTCGAACTCCACTTCTGGCTTCAGCGCCGTTTTGGGCAGTCTGATTTTCACGCTCGTGCCGGTAGACTGAACATGCCCATCCAGGTCTACCATCCCTGCCAGTGCAGTTGACCATAACCGGGCGATAGGTCCACCGCCCGTATCGAGCGCCAAGTGCTTACCCGTGCGCTTGTCGTACCAGCGTGGCGACATCACCCAACTATAGTTACCGGCGAAATCGCGTTTCTGTGGTTTAGGAATCGTGGTCTGGTTCCAGGGATGATGCTTGTCAACTGGATTGCCGAGCGGGTCGCGGTCCACGAACGTCCTCTGGTTCTGCCAGTCATCGTAGTAGGAACTGCCCAACAGGATACGGATACCCAGGTTAATATCGACCAGGCTGGTGGTAATAAGTTCGCCATCGATCACAATGCCCGGCGTAACCAGCATCGCGCGTCCCCAGTTGTCCATTGTTTTGTAATCGTAGTCGCAAACGTCTGGGTCCTGGAATGATCCCCAACAGCCAAGCAGGGTTTGCCGGTAGCCGACACGTTCGTAACCAGGCAACGCCTGGTACATGAAGTCGAACAGGTCATCGTGCAACGGGACAACCTTCTTCATGAACTCGGCGTACTTCATCAGACGCACCAGGTAGTCCGTGAAGACCTGGGTCGTCGCCACGGTGCCAACGCCACCGGGGTACAGCGTCGAAGGGTGCACGTGCCGTCCCTCCATCAAGCAGAACTTTTCGCGCGCGAGCCTGCTCATTTGCAGCGCTTCACGGTAAAATTCGCCGCTAAATGGATTGAGTGCACGCATGATATCGGCGATAGTGCGGTATCCATGCTCGGCGGCATGTGGCGATTCGGTGTGCTCCGCCTTCGCCAACACGCCCGGATTGGTTTCGCGTATCATCTGTTCACAGAAATCGACCCCTACCAGATTTTCCTGGTAAATGTTGTGGTCGAACATGTACTCCGCCGCTTCGCCGAGGTTGAGTATCCATTCTCCCAGGTTCGGCGGTTTCACTCCATACGCCATATTCTGTGTATAAACAGAACATGTTGCATGGTTGTCTCCACAAATGCCGCAGATACGGCTGGTAATAAAGTGAGAGTCACGCGGATCTTTGCCCTGCATAAAGAGGCTATAGCCGCGAAAAATGGACGAGGTGCTATGACATTCCACCACCTTGCGCTGATTGAAGTCAATACTGGTGTAAATACCCAGGCTGCCAACAATACGCGTAATGGGGTCCCACGACATCTCTACAAGCTTCGTTTGACTAGCGGTGGGTTCTTTCCTGGTTCGTATTGCCACAATCGTGACCTCCCTTACCTTTCCTGGCTATTCGCATTACCACGTGTTCGCATTACCACGTGGCATGATAGCCCGTGGTCAGTTCTTTGCCGGTGTGTCGCCACGACGGCTCTTGATTCACGGTATGATTCGTGATGTTGCGCAACTTGCGCATTGCCGGGCCATACAGTTGGATAAGGCTTGTCGAGGCTTTCGCACCCGGTGGCTCATCCATAAAAGGCATGAATTTATCGGGGAAACCGGGCATGGTGCAACCAATACAAATGCCTCCAACATTTGGACAGCCACCAATACCAGCCATCCAGCCACGTTTTGGGACGTTGCATTGTACCACCGGACCCCAGCAGCCCAACTTTACCAGGCACTTAGGCGAACCATACTCCGTCGCGAAATCACCCTGTTCGTAGTAGCTGCCACGATCACACCCCTCGTGCACAGTTTTACCGAACAGCCAGGTTGGGCGTAGCGCGTCATCGAGCGGGATCATCGGAGCCATACCCTCTACCTGATAGAGAAGATAGAGAAGTGTCTCCATAAAATTATCTGGTTGCACCGGGCATCCAGGCACACAGATAATGGGGATACCAGCTTTTGATTTCCATTGCCAGCCCAGGTAATCAGGCAGGCCCATCGCGCCTGTAGGATTGCCTGCCATGGCGTGAATACCACCATAGGTTGCGCAGGTTCCTGCTGCCATGACCGCCAGGGCTTTCGGCGCTAAACGGTCAATCCATTCACTCGTCTTGATCGGTTGACCGCTGACCGGATCGCTGCCGAGGGCAGCCCAATAGCCCTCCTTCTTGATGTTTTCGTTGGGGACGGAACCCTCTACCACGAGCACAAAGGGGTCGATTTCGCCACGGTCCGCTTTATACCACCACGTCATGAAATTGTCCCCAACCTCATAGGCCAGGACTGGATTATGCAAGTAGACCCTGGGCAAACCTGGTATGGCCCCCATCACCACATCCTCAACGCTTGGTTGGGTAGCTGCTGTGATCGATATAGTGTCCCCATCACAACCTAATCCGGCGGTAATCCAGACGATGTGGACCTCTTCCACACGCGCGCTAGTAGCCATATTATAACCTCCTTGAGCGCCGTACGCTCTTTGGACTACTCGCTTGCTATAAGCATGCATACCACACTCGACAAAATCACGTTCCATAGGTGCATTATGATGACAACAGCGGCCGCCTGCCTTACTATCATCTCCACAAAAATAAAATATACTCATTTATATGGCAATTTATTACAAGACGTTAGTCAGAAATGCTTGACAATATGCTAATTCTTCTGATACACTGTATTATTGTGATGCGCTACTACTCCGACATAGTAAGATCGCCACAGGCAGTGTATGCTGGAACATAACATGGCTCACTCCTCCTGTTCATTGGTACAGGGGAGAAACTGCCGATTGACGCATGACCTCAGCTTATTTCCGCGCTAGAGTGGAAACACAAGTTACGAAATACTCATTCCAATACCTATACTATCTCCCTATCCTTTTGACCGTCTGCTTAGCATAATAGAGAGAAAAAACGTAGTCATGGAAGAAAATGTATCAATGAAGCAGCCAAAGCTGGAACGCGAGCACCGCCTACGTGGGATTGCGTTGGTGAGCGTGGTGAGTGCTTTGATGCTCACGCTGCTTCTGGAAGCACTCGATCAAACCATTGTAGGCACCGCGCTGCCACGCATTGTTAGTCAACTCCACGGCTTTGATCGCTATACCTGGGTGGTTACGGCTTACTTGCTGGCTTCAACGGCCATGGTGCCGCTTGTCGGCAAGCTATCGGACCAGTTCGGGCGCAAATGGTTTCTGGTGGTTGGGGTCATCATATTCCTGCTCGGCTCTATGCTGGCGGGAGCCTCACAGAGCATTAATCAACTGATCGCTTTTCGCGCACTTCAGGGCCTGGGGGCTGGTATTGGTATCGCCCTGGTCATCACCGTGATTGGTGATATTTTTACGGCTGCCGAACGCGCGAAGTGGCAGGCTGCCTTTGGCGCTGTCTACGGTTTCGCAAACTTCGTGGGCCCAGCCATCGGCGGCTGGTTAACCGACCATGGCCCACTACTGAATATCTTTGTGACCGAGGCCACACGTTGGCGCTGGGTCTTCTACATTAACCTGCCGGTCGGTATCCTTGCGCTGGCAGCCCTGCTCATTTGCTTACCCTCCAACATTTCCATACGCAGCAGCCGCTACAGTGGTTGGAATGCGATACGTCATATTGATTTTCTCGGTGCGGTACTGGCGGCGGCAGCTACCACCTGCCTGCTCCTGGGACTCACCTGGGGCAGTGCTCAGGGCGGCAGTTGGGGTTCTCCGCTGGTGATCGGCACACTGGTGGCCGCTGTGATCCTGTACGTGCTGTTCTTCATCACCGAACACTTTGCCGTGGAGCCTATTCTGCCCCTTAGTCTGTTCCGCAAGCGCGTCTTTACGGCATCCGCGCTGCTCACACTTTTGCAGGGCATGGTGCTCCTCGGACTGGCAATCTACCTGCCACTCTTCTTCCAAAGGGTGCAAGGAATGTCGCCTACGAACGCTGGCATTTTTATCATCCCATTCTCGATCAGCATCGTCATAGGCTCGTTGATCGCTGGCTTTGTCGTCTCAACATCGAAGCGCTACCAGATGGTGACGATAGTGGGCACACTGGTCATGACCGTTGGAGCCATCTTGCTGACACTCATCACCGTTTCAATCGGGTTGCTTCAACTAGCTACCTTCATGGTCGTTGCAGGACTGGGCACCGGCGCGCTCTTCTCGACCTTAACCATCGCAGCACAGAACGCGCTCCCACGCTCACAGCTTGGAGTTGGCACCGCCGCGATAAAATACGTGGGACAACTTGGGCCAACGCTCGGAGTCGCTATCGTGGGCACGGTGGTCAACCACACGCTGGCGAGCGCCAATGGTCTACAACTCAATACATCCAGCATGCAATCGCTCACAGCTACGGCGATCCAACATGGCTTCGTGGCCGTTGTGGTGTTCGCAGTGGTCGCCATCATCGTGGCATGCTTCCTCAAAGATTTACCCATGGTGCCAACGCCCCCACAAGAGGAAACCGAAGATACGGCAATTACTCAGGAGGTGGATCTTTCTGTGCGCTCTTAGCGTATATAGATATACGTAGTAAAGGGTATATATGACATATAAAGGACTGTTAATGGTTTCGCGAAACCATTAACAGTCCTTTATATGTCGGCCTGTGCTATACTAAAAGCTCAATATCGTCATTGTAGGATGAAGAAAAGAATAGAAGCGACGTAACCATTGCGTTCAAAGGAGGTGCCTATGCAAAACATATATATGTACTCCATCACAATACTAGAAGCATCCTGTCACGTCGCGTGCCCATTCCTCGTAAGGAAATACCTGTAAAAGTAAAATATGTGCCTTGCTAGAGCACGATGATACGTGACAGTTGAGCTATTTATCCCATCAATTAGAAAGAAAATACAAGGAGAAAGCCAACTATGTCTCACGTATCTCGTTCTGTGTCAGATCGTACAGCCATCACTGCCCCTTTTCCTGTTGCTTACTCGGTCCTTTCACCCATGGCCTTGCACTCAGAAGTCCTCTCTCGCTATGCTCTTGGCGACCAGGTAAGTTGCGTCTTTTGGGCCCGTGGCGTCAACGATACCTACCTCGTGCAAACACATACCAAAAAGTACATATTGAGAGTCTATCATGCAGGCTGGCGCACGCTTTCAGATATCCTTTATGAGATTGATGTCTTGCATCATCTGGACCGGGCCGGTGTCCCCATATCGACGCCCGTTGCACAAAGCGATGGAAACGTTGTCAGCACATTGCAAGCTCCTGAAGGACCAAGACAGGTCGTACTCTTCACCTATGCACCAGGGAGGGCGCTGGATCGGCATGACGCAACCGACAGTTATTATCACGGCGGGGCATTGGCAGCCCTGCACAATGCCACAAGTGGGTTCGCCAGCATCCACCGGCGCAACCCACTCGACCTCAACTACCTTATCGACCAATCCCTACAAGCAATCGAGCCACTTCACACCTGCTCATCAGCCGATTGGGAATACCTACAAGCCCTGGCTGAACGCCTGCGTTTACAGGTCCAGCAATTTTCGCAGCAAGGTCTGGATTGGGGCGTCTGTCATGGCGATTGCAACCTGCTCAATGACCATATCGACGCAGACCAGAGCATCACCTTCTTCGACTTTGATTGCTGTGCTGAAGGCTGGCGGGCCTACGAGCTTGCCATTGTACGATGGTGCGAGGGATTTTACCACATGGACCCTGATGATACCCTCTGGCATGCCTTTCTGAAAGGCTATACCGAACAAAGAATCGTCAGTGAAAACGACCTTGCGAGCATTCCTACGTTTGTCGCGCTGCGGGAGATCTGGCATACCGCACTGATAGCTTGGTTACAGCCCGACTCAGGCATTCAAGGCTTCGACAAGATTCTACAACGCACAATCCGCCTCTTACGGGAGTGGGAGACAACACAAATCGAGTGATGAAAACAACCATCCGTCCTGGTTCGCTTGACGTCTTGACATAGCTCTCCTACTTTGGTATACATCTAATTAGATACGTACCAAAGTAGCATTTGTACTCAGCGTAGGGAGAATATACTATGATCGAACTTGAGAGCGAACGGTTGCTGATACGAGAACTTAGCGAGAACGACCTGGCCGCCATCCTACCGGTCTTACTGAGCAACGAAGCTTTTCTGTTGCAACAGGAGGGATCGGAGGGCGAGCCTGGACGCTACGACCTCGCGCGCTGGCAGCGAGATTGGCATATCACGCAATTTATGCCCGGAAGTCATGCCCTCGGCTGCTTCTTGAAACCACGTAGCGAGGCTGTGGGCTACATTGGCTACCTGGAAGAGAACGAGGATGGGCAGCCCTGGCTTGGTGTGCTGGTCATTGATGCAGCACACCAACGTCAAGGACTGGGTACAGAGGTCTTTCAACGCCTGGCGCAATATTTTCGCGTTGAATATGCCTGGCCTGTGTTGCATGCTGGAACGGCCCAACAAAACCAGACCGGTTTAGCATTCCTGCAAGCGCTTGGTTTCCGCCCCTACAAAACCGTTGCCAACCGCCTCGCCAGTGGACTACAGGACCTGACCTTCCTGGAGTTGGCGCTTTAGGAAGGAAGCATGGGGTGGGGAATATGCGGGAAGGAATCGCGCTTGTAGACCATGATCGTGCGGATAAACTCAATGACAATCACCCCGTCCTGGTTGTAGCCAAGCGTCTTCACTTTAACGATTCCGCGATCGGGATGCGACCGCGACTCCCGTTTGTCCAGTACCTCGCTGCGTGCATAGAGCGTATCGCCTTCAAACACGGGGGCAGGCAGCCGAACCTGTTCCCAACCTAGATTGATAGCGTTTTGCGACAGGTCTGAAACCGACAAGCCCGTTACCAGGGCTAGCGTCAGCGTCGAATCAACCAGCGGGCGCTTGAATTCGGTCTGCGCGGCATAATTTTTGTCGAAGTGGATCGGATTGCTATTCACCGTCAGCAGCGTGAACCAGATATTGTCCGCCTCCGTGAGCGTTCGGCCGAGGGGATGCGGATAGATATCACCTACCTCGAAATCCTCGTAGCAGCGCCCGCGCCATCCCTCTTTGATGCTCATATTGCTCACCTCTCCTATTGAAAAGCAAGGAAATAGATTGCCTCTAAATAATGTGCTGGTCGCGCATCCTGGCAATCTCTTCCTCGTTCAGCCCGATCTCCTGCAAAATTGCGTCGGTATGTTGCCCCAGGGCAGGTATTGGTCCGAAGACAGGCTCGACGCCTTCAAGCGAAGTAGGAGGCAGCAATGCTTGAAGCATTCCCACAGGTGAGTCCACTTCACGCCAACGCCCGCGCGCCTTGAGCTGGGGGTGATCGAGGAACTCCTGCATGCTGCGCATCTGTCCATAGGCAATATGTGCACTTTCTAAGCCCTCAATGGCCTGGTCCAGCGTCATGCGCTGAAATGGCTCATCAAGCAGCGCTTCAAGCTCTGTGCGATGGGCAACGCGCTCAGTATTCGAGTAAAAGCGTGGCTCCTGGGCCAGTTCTGGCTGCTTGAGTACCTGCTCACAAAACCTGCCCCATTCACGCTCATTCTGGATACCAATAAGCAGTGCGGAACCGTCTCCAAGGGTCAATGGGCCGTAGGGAGCAATCGAAGCATGGTGCGCCCCCACTCGTTTGGGGGACTCTCCACTGTAGGCGGTGTAGTAGGCGGGATAGCCCATCCATTCTGCGAGGGCTTCGAGCAGCGACACTTCTATCGTTGTGCCCTCGCCCGTGCGCTCGCGCATGAAAAGTGCGGTGAGAATGCCGGAAAAAGTATACATGCCCGCCGCGATATCCGCCGCCGAAATTCCAACCTTTACCGGAGTCTGTTCAGTTCCTGTGACCGAGAGCAGGCCGCTTTCAGCCTGGATCAGCAGGTCATACGCCTTCTTCTCGCGATACGGTCCACACGACCCATAACCGGAAATGTTGCAGATGATCAGACGTGGCAACGTCTCGCGCAGCGTGGTCGCAGCAAAGCCCAGACGATCAACCGCGCCAGGAGCCAGGTTGTGCACGAACACATCGGCCTGTGCCAGTAAGCGTTTCAGGACCACGTTGGCTTCGGGGTGTTTGAGGTCGAGGGTCAACGACTCTTTCGAACGATTGGTCCACACAAAATGGCTCGCCATGCCTCTGACGCTGCGATCATAATGGCGAGCAAAATCGCCTTCACCCGGACGCTCGATCTTGATGACCCGTGCGCCCAGGTCGGCCAGTTGCCTGGTAGCAAAAGGGGCAGCAATAGCTTGTTCCAGCGCAACCACCGTGATGCCTTCGAGTGGTTTCATCAGACCTCCACGTTTACATATGGGGAGAAAGCAGGTGTTTCTGTGTATCCATGCCGCCAGTATATTAGCTTGACCAGTATTATGTCAATGCGCTACACTGCGATTATGAAAGGAACGAGATAGGACAAAGATGTACTCTTGGGAGATGAGAGATGGTAGACAGCATCACCCCGCAAACAACACGTACCGCTCCTGTAAGTCGGCTCCTGGCCGAGTTCGTCGCCACCACAACGTACGATGAATTGCCAGCGCAAGTCGTAGCCGACGCGCAGCGGGCGATCCTCGATTGGCTTGGTTCGGCACTCGCAGGTGCGCTGGAACCGCCAGCACAAATGGCACGGCAGGTAGTAGAAGCCTTTGGGATGGCCGATGAGGCATCAGTTCTTCCCACAGGGCGTGCTTCGGCAGCCGGGGCGGCGCTGGCAAATGGGGTGGCCTCGCATATTTTGGAGCTCGATGACGTTCACAGCGGCTCAACTATGCATGCAGCCGCGCCAATCATCCCGGCAGCGCTAGCGGTAGCGGAACGCGAGCACGTTGACGGCAGGGCTTTCTTACTGGCAGTTGTGCTTGGCTACGAGGCCGCGTTGCGCGTTGGCGAGGCGGTCAATCCCAGCCACTACCGTTTCTGGCATCCAACTGGCACAGCCGCGACGTTTGGAGCTGCGGCCGCTGCTGGCTCGCTCTTGCGACTTGACGCGAAACAGATACTCGATGCACTGGGCAGCGCTGGGACGCAAGCCGCCGGTCTGTGGGAGTTCAACGCGGATGGTGCCATGAGTAAACATCTACACCCCGGCAAAGCTGCCTTCAACGGCATCCTGGCGGCTGATTTCGCACGGCTGGGCTTTACTGGCGCGACCCACATCCTTGAGGGCGAACGCGGATTCTTCCGCGCTATGAGTACCGGCTATAATGCCAATCGTATCACCGATGGCCTTGGGATCCACTGGAAAATCTGCGAGAACTCCTACAAATTGCACGCCTGCTGCGGTCATACCCACACCGCCATCGATGCCGCGCTGGACTTGCGCGGTCAACGAAGCTGGTCCAGGGATGCAGCACAAGGCCAGATTGCCCACATACGGATTGCGACGTACGGTCCGGGGTACGAGATCGTCAAAGAGCCAAACCCCCACACACCGTATCAGGCCAAGTTCAGTATCGCATACTGTGTGGCCGCTGCACTCCTTGAAGGGCGGGTAGGATTAGAGCAGTTTAGCCCTGAGCGCTTTGGACAAGTGGGCGTTGTCGAGCAAGACCTGGCCGCATTACTGGCACGTACAGAGGTCGTAGTTGATGACGAGATGACGGCTTGCTACCCGCTTGCCTGGCCTGCACGGGTCACATTGCACTTGAAAAATGGTACGGACATCGAAGCACGAGCCGACCATCCACATGGTGCCCCTCAGAATCCCGTACCCACTGCGGTGCTGGAAGAGAAGTTGCGCACGCTCATCGTCCCGCGTTATGGCCCGGAAATGGCTGAGCACGCAATACGCACTGCGCATGCCGTGCTAGACTGTCAGGATATGGCAACACTCATGCAGCGCTAGACGCTAAAGGAAGGTTCACCCTATGGAGTTCGCATTCACACCAGAGCAAGAAGAGCTACGCGCACAAGTACGAGACCTGTGCTCACACTTCCCCACTACGTATTGGCGCGAGGCTGACCAGGCACGTGCTTACCCTGAAGCATTCGTGCAAACGCTGACACAGGCCCGCTATCTGTCGGCTTTGATTCCCCGCGAGTACGGGGGGCTCGGGCTTGGCGTCACGGAAGCAAGCATTGTGCTAGAGGAGATCAATCGTTCGGGTGGCAACTCGGCCGCCTGCCACGCGCAAATGTATATCATGGGGGCGCTGGTACGGCACGGAAGCGAGGAGCAGAAGCGCCGCTGGTTGCCAGAGATTGCTCGTGGTGCGCTACGCTTACAAGCCTTTTCCATAACAGAACCGGAAGCTGGCTCTGATACCGCAAAGATCAGCACACTGGCTGTGCGCGAAGGAGATGGCTATATCGTTAATGGACACAAGAACTGGACGAGCCGCATCGAGCAATCAGACCTGTTACTCTTGCTGGCACGCACCACTCCGCGCGAGCAGACGACGAAACGCACGGGTGGATTGAGTCTCTTCCTGGTCGATCTGCGCGAGGCACGACGCCAAGAAGGAGCATTACAGGTTAAGCGGGTGCACACGATGTTTAACTACGAGACCTACCAGGTCACCTACCATGACCTGCGCCTGCCTGCCGGTAGCCTCATCGGCGAGGAGGGCAGCGGATTCCGCTACGTCATCGACGGCTGGAATGCCGAGCGTATTTTGCTGGCCGCCGAGGCTATCGGTGATGGCTACTGGTTTATTGAAAAAGCCGCACGCTATGCGCGTGAACGCGTCGTCTTCGATGCCCCCATCGGACGTAACCAAGGCGTGCAGTTCCCGCTCGCCCACAATCACGCCACTATCACAGCCGCTGACCTCATGCGCTACAAGGCCGCCTGGCTCTTTGATCACGGCCAAAGCTGCGGGGCCGAAGCAAACATGGCGAAGTTGCTGGCCTCGGAAGCGAGCTGGGACGCGGCCAACACGTGCCTCAATACCTATGGTGGCAATGGCTTCGTCGATGAATACGATGTGGAGCGCAAATTTCGGGAGACGCGCCTCTACCAGATCGCCCCGGTCAACAATAACCTGGTGCTGGCTTATGTTGCCACACACGTCCTGGGCCTCCCCAGATCATACTGATACTACAGGTTGCCCGTGTGCATATTGCGGGGGAATAGCTTCTCCACGATTACTACGTCATGCCATACGTCATCAAGTTGAGCATGCTTTTCGTAGATACCGACCTCGCGAAAACCAAACGAGCCAAGCAGGGCACGGCTGGCAATATTTTCTACGAAGGCGCGCGAGACCAATTTCCAGAAACCGGCTTTCTCAACCTCAATCAGAAATGCCTCCAGCATACGCCGTCCAGTTCCACGACCACGCCACTCACGTTTGACGTACACAGAAAATTCAGCAATGCCCGCATAGCACGCGCGTGCTCGATACGTAGATGCCGAGGCAAAAGCCACGATTTCGTGCTCATGCTCAAGCACCACCACCGGGTGCCGACCATCAAACCACTGCTCCACATCCTGAGGAGTGCGTAAACGCGTCTCAAACGTAGCAACACGGTCCTCAATGCCTTGATTGTAAATCGCCGCAATATCAGCAGTATCAGGCACAGTTGCCAGACGAGCAGTAGACATAATAACATCTCCAATTTCAAAATATAATCTGGTAGCGTTCCTCGGACATAAAATGTGCAATACCTGTAGGCCCCGATTTATCGTGGGCATGCCGATGTATCGTGCGCGTGGTCCTCCCAGCCAACCAACCCAACGCCCTGCCACCTTGCGGCTGCGATGCTGGTTGAGTGGCTCCCACCCGTGCGCAATGAATTGCGCGTGCCCACGATAAAATCGGGGCCTACAGGTTTTAGGCATTTTGCATGTGGAGGGGGGGTGCCGGATTTAATTTGGCTATAAGAAGCTCAAAGCCAGGACGTGCACCCACCATCCGAGGAAGCTGCCAAGCACGATGGCCGGGAGGCGACACGCCAGCAAAGCCGTTATGATGATTGCGTGCAAAGGACCCCAACCCGTTTGCCATTTTCGATAACTGGCCCGCAAGGCAAGCCAGCTATCTAGTGCAAATAGATGCCAGATATGCAGCGAGTACCAGCGCCGCCTGAGCAGCCATATGTCGGTCGCAACCCCATGCCAGTTGGACCCCTGGTGGCTGCGTTCGCGTTCGTACTCTGCGAGCATGAGCACGAGCGGCAGCGCGCAGACGGAACCACTCACAACGCACAACCCTGCCCACCACCAGGGCATACCAGCACCGATGGTAAAGCCAATAGCCATCGCTCCCTCGAAGGGGATTGGCACGAGTGACATGAGCAGGAAATTGGCACGCAAAAGCTTAGTGAGCAGGTCTTGTAGCCAAATTAAGCACCATTCACCACCCACGACGACGAGCAGCACGAGCAGGTACACACCCAGCAGATGATACTGCTCCACTTTGAGCACGATGGGATTGAGGAAAAATGCCAGCGTTACCGCCAAAGCCAACACCAGAAATGTGCGGTACGCGTATGAGCGCGCTTGCTGTCCGCGTGCCAGCAGCATCACACGCAGGGACGGCGTGAGCCAACTGAGCAACACGGCGAGCACAAGGGCAAGCAGCATGCCAATTTCCCCTCCCTCCCTAAAGATCGAGCTGCATAAACACATGCGTTCTTTTTATCTTATACCGACATCTTGCTGCTGTAAAGGGGATTCGCCAATGATCTGTAGCATATCTGATTCGCAGATGCTACATTCTGAAAGAATCATGCTACATGTAGTATCACAGCCCTTGCCAGTTATACGTCGTGTCAGGAGTGATACCAGGAGAATTGTAGGCAAGCGTAATCAACGCGTGCGGATTCAGTGGAATGGTGTGAAAATCCCCCTGGTGGGGCTTGCCATTCACATTGACCTGCCAACCTGCTTGCTAATTTAATTGGGTAGGATATGAAAGCTGCGGAAAGCGCTGGCTCCATAGCTGGAGAAATGTCCCCAGCACAAAGGTACGCTGACTGGGAGCTTCGATATGAATCACTCCGCTGGTATCATGCGTATGCAACCAGTAAATACAGGAGCCATCACTGGCAATACCGATATGCTGTGGAACTTGCACCTGGTGCCCATTGATGTAAAGGGAGAGGTGCGCGTGGACATGATAGTTCAATTGCTCGGTACTATCGCAAGAAATACCATTGAGCGGTGCATACGTCGAATTCGCGCTGGTATTGCTAGGCGATTGTGCCTGCTGGCCGTGTGGTATGCGCGTGAAATAGATGACAGCCACAGCAATAATCAGCAGCGCGAGAACGGTGCAGATACCAATAATAATGCGCCTGTTTCTCGCCGCACGCAGACGTTCCCCTTCGCGTCGTCGCTGCTCCTCACGACGGTCACGGCGACGTTCTTGCTTCGTCTGAGGGTGGGTAGTTGGTTTATCTATGGTTATTCCACAAACTCACAAATCAATTACAAAATACCTGCTGTCAAGAGCACAGGAGCCATTGAGCTGCACAGTTTTATGATTCTTGTCTCAAAGCATGAAATAAAATGCCAGGTGAGCCGTATTACAGAAGAAGGTGAAGTACCCCGTCGCGTCGTCAGCGAGGGGCTTCTACAGGAATTGCTCCCTGTTGGCTCCTCCCGAGCCGTAAAATGTTGATGGCGGCGTTCGTATCCCGATCCAGGGAGCACCCACACTCGCACGTATGCCAGCGTTCGGATAGCTCCTTTTTACGGATCACGCCGCATCCTGAGCAGGCTTGCGAGGTGTATTTGGGGTTGACCAACACGACAGTACGAGCGGCCCATGCTGCCTTCTGCGTACACATCGCGACGAACATCCCCCACCCCGCATCAAGCATTCTTTTGTTGAGTCCTGCTTTTGAGGCTTTCCCATTGGGCAAGTACACACCCGTTGCCTCATCCTGTTTCGGCTTTGGTGCTTTGGTGATGTTGGCAGTTTGTAAATCCTCAAACACGATGAGTTGATAC
>DATAYF010000598.1:0-10188 GCA_036272735.1 Ktedonobacteraceae bacterium | reverse complement strand
CTTGTAGCCGACCCAGGTGACGCTGCGCTTCGTGCTGTAACGGGCTTCGGTATCATGAGGAGAGGCAATGCGTTCACTTGAGGGTGGCAGCCTCTCCGTCGGGCGCCACTGGATCGGGGAAGCCTCCAGGTCGTACTGCTGTTCCCAGACCTGACGCAGTGTCACGATGGCCGGAGCCTTCTCTAGCCATCTGGCTGCCTCTGACTGCACGATGCGCAAGAGCAAATGCTGTCCATCCTTGCCAATCTGTTCTGCCAGCACTAATCGCTCCGCCTTCTCTTTGGGAAGCCGATATTCATCCAGCGGGTGGCTGTAGCGCTCGAACCATTCTGAGCTGATTTGCGTCAACAACCAGTCAGGGGTGAGTTCCGCAAGCGTATTCAGAGCATGCTGGAGCGTACGCCCGACGAGTTCGAGGCGGTTGAGGCTGCGAACAGCAGCGAGGATGTGGGTCGAGTCAGTTCTTTGGCGCTGACGCTCGGTGAGCCAGCCACGAGCTTTGAGGTGCGTGAGCAACACTTCGAAGAGGCGATGCACCGCCTCTCCTGCCAAGAGGCGACTCCGAAATTCGCTGAGCAGCGAGTAGTGAAAGCCAGCATCAGTCGCCTCTAGCCCCAACAGATACTTCCAGTCCAGGCGGCTACGCACGGCCTCGGCGGCTTGACGGTCTGACAATCCTTCCAGAAACTGCATGATTGTCACAAGCGCCAGGCGCCACGGAGCTTCGGCGGGTTGGCCATGAGAGGGGAAAAGATCAGCAAACAGATCATCCTGATACAACGTCCCCAGTTCATCTCTCAGACGCAGGTACAGATTTCCCTTTGGGAAGGCTGCATGAGCTATCCGGGCTGTTTCTTCTGGAACTGGGCCTATTGGTTCTGGCTTCAAAGACATCGTGACCTCCTCATCATACAGGCATTCTTTCAGATGTTTGCCTTTATGATAACAATCTTCGTCCAGTATCCCTTCTCTTTGGCAATTCGCCAACAGCATCTATCCTGGGCCTACCTCAGGTAGCGACCACTCCAAAACGGAGGCTCTCCGCTTCTTTGTTTGCCTTAGAACTCAGCGTCCGCGCATCTCAAAGGCGAGGATGTTATTGCTCGGAACGTGCGCTCTAGCCTTCGAGAGATGGCCCACCCCGATTGTATGCCGTGGATAAGGGGAAGGGTCGCAGGGCTGTGTGCAAGGGAAGTACCTGTGCTGTATCGGAGGGTGCATAAGGCCAGGGAAGATGAAGCACAGACCTGGAAAGCCGTGTGCGGTGACAAGTCGCATGCACGGTTTGGGGAGGGGCGGTTGGAAACGAACCGCAAGGTAACGCGCTGGCCGCCTACTCTACACCAGGGGCAGAGTAGCGGGCATAAGTGATGATATATGTTCTATCAGGGGTTACTTGATTATTCCGGGTAAAACATACGTGAAAGCTTCCATGACTGCTGCATTTGCTGTTTCACCAGAGAAAAGAGGCTGAAGAAGGCCAACTACAAGTACTTTCCAGCTTCGTCAAACTGCCAGATGAATCAGCCTGAGAAATCCATTTGCGGCTTAGAGTATATTTTACCCGAAATAATCGAGCAATCCCTCATTAGCCTCATTCCTTCCCTGGCGTCTGAGCCTCATACCCGCGTGCAGAGAGATAGCCATAAAACGCAAAGCGCCAAAACCAGGCTGCCATTTGTCTGGGGGTATGGCTCTTTTCGCTCTCCAACCACCAGACGATGGTGCCGATCAGGACATGGGAGAATTGCATGGCCGGCAGAGCCTCTGGCATGGTTGGATCGATCTGTTGCCTGAGTTCCACCGGTTGTTTCCACCCTCTCTCTTGCTCAAGCATGAGCTTGATGATGTGCTCACGCATCCTGGCTGCAAACCACGGACTGCCGTTTTTCCCTAGCATCGCTCCGTACAGCCTGGCATATTCCGCGACATGCTCAAAGAACTGGATCCAGATCTCTGGTGGGTGCTCCGTATCCATATGACCAGAGCCTTTGTGGAAGGGCTTCATGTGCTCCACCAGGTAATTGGCGGTTTCTTCAAAGATCTTTGCCACCAGATCGTATTTATCCTGATAATGGCGGTAGAACGTGGCTCGGTTGATCATGGCCCGTTCGGCAATATCGCCCACCGTGACGGCATCAAACCCTTTCTCGGTAATCAGTTCAATCATCGCTTCTTGCAAGAATTTATGCGTGCGCCGAATGCGCAAGTCGGTCTGTTCTTCGTGCGACATATTTCCCTCTTTGTTGCATACGTAACAAAAGACAAGCATTGATGCTTGCTCACTGTTCCCGTCCAGGCTACACTGTCTATCGTAACACGTTGATGTCTTTGCAACAACTAGTCGCTACGAGAGACAGAAATGTGAGGCTCTGAGCTCTCATTGAAGAACACTTGTGCTTAAATAAATGGAGGAATTTCCTATGAAAGTTTTTGTGACCGGCGCGACCGGTTTTATCGGCTCCGCTATCGTCCGCGAGTTGCTGTCGGCGGGGCATCAGGTCCTCGGTCTCGCGCGCTCGGACACCGCTGCGGCGTCACTTGCCGCCGCCGGTGCAGAGGTGCAGCGCGGTGCGCTCGATAATCTTGACAGCTTGCGAAGCGGAGCGGCCGCGTCCGACGGGGTCATCCACCTCGCGTACGTCCACGACTTCTCGCAATACGAGGCCGCAGCACGCACCGATCACCGCGCCATCGAGACGCTCGGCGAGGCGCTCAAGGGCTCTGATCGGCCCCTCGTCATCACTTCGGGGACCGCCCTTCTCCCACTGGGCCGCCTCGTGACGGAAGAGGACACACCCGATGCCGGAAGGTTCACGGCGGTCCGGGGCGCAGCGGAAGAGGTGGCGCTCTCGTTCGCCACGCGCGGCGTGCGCGTATCGGTAGTGCGGCCCGCGCCGTCGGTTCACGGCGAAGGAGATCACGGCTTCGTCGCGACCCTGATCGGCATCGCTCGCGAGAAGGGCGTCTCCGGCTACATCGGCGACGGGTCCAACCGCTGGCCCGCCGTGCACCGGCTCGATGCCGCGCACCTGTTCCGGCTGGCCGTGGAAGCCGCTCCGGCTGGCTCGCGACTGCACGGAGCCGGTGAGGAGGGCGTGCCATTCCGTGGCATCGCTGAGGCCATCGGCCGTCAGCTGAAGCTCCCGGTCGTCAGCATTGCCGCCGAAGACGCTGGCGAGCACTTCGGCTGGTTTTCAGCTATAGTATCGGTCGACAACCCAACGTCGAGCGTACTGACCCGGGAGCGCCTGGGATGGCAGCCAAAGGGGCCTTCACTGATCGCGGATATCGAACAAGGTCACTACTTCAATCACGAGAGGTGATGTCCAGGCAGGGTGGTCGAACCAGTGCGACGACACGAGTCTTTTGTCATGGGTGGGTGAAGTCCTCCCGATGTGGAGTAGAGCTGATCTCTGGACTGCTCCGCGAGCCTGGAGGTCTTGTCTTCCACACGCGTGTGCAGGCGCATGGCAGCGGCGGCTCTCTCCCTGTGTTCGGACGAGGCCCAGATTCACCATCGGCAGCACTGGGGCGCGTTGATGGAGGTTGGGTTGCTGCGCGACGCGGGGGACGGAAGGCCTGGAGACGAGATGGACTGGAAGAACGCGGGTCATCCGAGAGTGCCGCTCTCCCATCCGGGTTCGACATTGGCTCTGCTGTCGTGGAATATTCGCCGAGACGTCTCCAGGGGAAGCCGATGCCGAAAACACGAGTCAAAAGACTGGCAGATTCACCTCTCATAAGGGAGGCCCAGAAGACGTCTACAATGCTATCACGAGGAGGATTTGATGACTGAGATATATGACTTGAATGACTGGGATCGCCGGATCATCGAAGAGTTCCGTGCCAACGGGGGCAACGTTGGTGGTCAATTCGCTGGTGTTCCCTTACTTCTGTTGACGACGACGGGAGCAAAAAGTGGCGAACCTCGTATCAGCCCACTGGCGTATTTGTTCGAAGGCGGTCGCATCTACGTTTTCGCCGGGAATAGGGGCGCGCCAACCAATCCCGGTTGGTATCACAACCTGGTCGCGCATCCTGATGTGACGGTCGAACTCGGCACGGAGCAGTTTGAGGCCAGAGCCACCGTCATCGAGAGCGCGGAGGGGGAGCGACTCGGGAGCATCCAGGTACAGAAGATACCTGCTCTCGCTTCGCTTCAGACGAAGATCACACGCAGGGTTCCCGTTGTTCTGCTGGAACGCAAAAAGTAAAGAGAGCGCACATCAGAGAAAAGCAGGCCCTTCCACACGTCTTCCCATACCGTGTGAAAGGGCCTGCGTCTCTCGTCAATCTTTTCGTATGAGGGATCATCTCCCTTTCATTCGGTAGCCTCAGCCACATGGGTGACAGAAAGCCAAGGAAGCCCCCAGATGCAAATTGCCCCGAGGCTCGGGTCGCCTCTTCATGAACCGCTCGGTAGGAACGCACCATCATCGCTTCCAGCCGAGAATTGCGCTCCGACTCACTCCAATGCTCCTCCCAATTTCCAAGATATCGATGGAAGAAGCCTGATGTGGAGCGGCTTCCCCAGGAAACGTTGTCCTCATGTGTATGATTCGGGGCAAATGTGCCTGTTTCAAGGTAAGAAGCGTCGAGGTTTCGGGGCAATTACCACCAGTGGCAACTCTGCCTCCGATCTAATTGGACAAATCAACGCCTTCAACTTCCAGACCAGTAGCGGCGCTGGCAAACGAGCAGTTCACCTACGACAGCGATCAGCGGCCCATAGGCGACCTGGCAACGTGGCAGCGTGGCAGCGTGGCAGCGTGGCAGTGGGTCCACTGGCACCATCTTCAGTCACAACCGTACCTACGACGCGGTGGGCAACGTCACCGGCGTGACCAACAGGTATTGGCACGTGTGTCTATGCTCTTCGATTGTGAGCGCTTTCATGGCGCCTTCGGCAGCTATATAGTTTCCCTTTTCTACCACTGTGTGCGAAGCCTGGGAAAGCTATTGTGCTGTTTGCAACGTCGCCTTGCAATTACTTATAATGGTATCAGCACAAGAACAAGCGTCTTCCAGGAGTAAGAGTATTCATAGAAGATAAATTCATAAAAGTCAAATCACCATAAAAGTGACATATGGAAGATGATACTCCTTCCTTGTTGACGATATCACCTTCCACAGGCCACGGATTGTGCAAAAAAGTATGATTTGGATTGGGACTTCGGGATGGGTCTATCCACATTGGGTTGGTCGCTTCTATCCTCCTACCCTGCCCATCCATGAGCAGTTACCCTACTATGCTCGCTACTTCCCAACAGTTGAGATCAATAGAAGCTTCTACCGTCTGCCAACAAGCGACCAGTTCCGCACGTGGGCGCAGCAGGTCGAACAACATCCTCATTTCCTTTTCGCAGTGAAGGCTAGCCGATATCTCACCCACATAAAGAAGTTGCTCAACGCGGAGGAGGGGATCGCTCGGCTTTTGGATGCTGCAAGACCATTGCGCCAGCATCTTGGTCCTTTCCTCTATCAGCTTCCCCCGCGTTGGCGAGCTAACCCTCGTCGGCTGGAAGAGTTCATCTCGCACTTGCCAAAGGATCAACAGACAGCCTTCGAGTTCCGTGACCCTACGTGGTTCCAACCTGAGAACTTTCAAACACTTCGCCATATTTTAGATGAGGCTGCGTGCACGCTGGTTATTGGTATCGGTGGCTCTCTTCCGACTCCACTTGATCTACCAACAATTGGTCCATTCGGTTATGTACGTGTCCATAATGGAGAGCAGGGTATCGGCCTATCCGATGCTGAACTAGACTTCTGGGCCAAACGACTTGCCGCCGATGCGGTAGAAGGTCGTGAGATCTATGTCTACTTCAACAATGATCTCGATGGATATGCAATACGCAATGCGCTTCAGCTTCGGGACCTTCTAGGACCTGTGGCCGTACAACCAACCTGACTCTTTTCCTCGCTATCGAGAACAGAAACAAGCCCTTGACGCGGGCCGCGTTTTATTATGTAATTTTTCGAACGTTTTATACGCCCGCGCTCGGTTCTTGCATATCCCCATACAGGTAGGCGTGGGCCATCTGCGCGCTATTCCAGGCAAACCCGACGTTGCTCTGGTGGTCGACAATAATGAGGCCACCTGTCCCCCTGGCTTTCGCTCCCAGGACGGCAATAGCCGCCTGTGCCGCGTCGCGTGCCTGCATGCCAGCGGCGACAAAATCGGCGGCACGCTTGGCAATCAAGAGACGCGTGAAATCTTCGCCATCGCCTGTACACGAAATAGCCGCGTGTTCATCGGCATAGAAGCCGCTACCGACGAGCGGCGAATCGCCGACGCGCCCTGGACGTTTGTTGTGCATGCCTCCGGTAGAAGTGGCCGAGGCGAGCACTCCGGCGCTATCGAGTGCGACTGCCCCCACGGTGCCATGCCTGGATTGAGAAGATTGCTGCTCAGCGCGTGCCGCTTGCGTCCGCTTCCAGTGCGCATATTGCCGTTCCGTGATCAGTTCTTCCAGGGTGCATAGTGCGATGCCCTGCTCCTGCGCAAATAGCTGCGCTCCCTTGCCGACAAGCAGCACGTGCTCGCTATCAAATACCTTGCGCGCCAGTGCAATAGGATTTTTGATCAACTCAACGCCCGCGATGGCCCCCACGTTCAGGCTGCTCCCCTCCATCACGCCCGCGTCCAGCTCGATCCTACCATCGGAGGTCAAGCAAGCGCCTGTACCAGCATTGTAGTTCGGGTTGTTTTCAAGCGCCTGCACCGCCGTCTCTACCGCCTCCAACGCACTGCCCCCGGCCTGTAGTACGTGCCAGCCGAGCAGTGCGGCCTCCTTGCAGCCTTGCTCGGCCGTTTCTACGCGTGCCGGGTCGATATTCCCCGCCCCGCCGTGTACAACAATCGCGATTGACATAGTGCGATGCTCCTCTTCTTTCCTTTGTGCATAGATGATCATTGATGGCCCGCCGGTCCATCAATGATCATCTATGCACCATAACTTATTATCTATTTTTGTGGCATTGTATCATAACCTGAACTGGTATTTACCGGCCGCTTGGGCAGCATAATCCAGAGCACGATCATGCACAGGGTGAGCGCAATCTCGTAGGGCAGCAGGGCCGACAAACTGATGTGTTGCGCAATGTTGCCCGCCAACCAGGAGAACAACGAAGCTCCGGCGCTGGCAAAGCTTGCCAGAAATCCGACCGCCGCTGGCAAGATACGCGCACTGACCAGCGTGGACGTCAGCGCGATGACGGTCGGGAAGATGGGACCCAGCCCGAAACCGGTGATAAAGAGTCCAACAGCCGACACCGCCTCCACTGGCGCGAACCAGACCAGCAGCAACCCTAAGATAACCACGAGCAAAGAAGCCTGAATGAGCCGCGCCTGCCCCACTTTTTGCGCCACGTGACCAAGCGCCACGCGCCCTAGCGTCAGGCCCAACCAGTAACCACTGACGATCCACCCTGAGATCAGTGGCGCTCCGTGTCGGCCCTCCGTCAACAAGGTGTAGCTCCAACTTCCTATGCTGACTTCTGTCCCTGTATAGAAAAGTAAAAGGATGGCCGCCAGCCACACCACGCGCAGCTTGAGTGTCATGACCATCAGGTGGCCTTGCTTTTCTCCCTCAACGCGTTGTCGGCTCGGTTGCTGTTTGAATATCGTGAGCAGTCCGATGAGCACAAGCAGGCTGACACCTGCCCAGATCAGGTATACATGGTTCCAGCCCCAACTCAGGGCCAGCAGGATCGATGCCAGCGCCGGACCCAGCCACGCCCCCACGCCGTAAAACGCGTGCAGGTAGTTGAGCCAGGTGGTGTTATTGGGCAGGCTGGCGATATACGCGTTCAAACCTGCATCGAGTGAGGCTACCGCCGCGCCCAGAAACAACATGATGATGAGCAAGAGTGGGAAGGGCGGCATGAAGCTGATCCCTACCGCCGTAACGACAAATAGCGCCGAGCCGAGCATTAATGCGCGACGATTGCCCAGTCGCTCGATGATGGGGCCGTTGTTGAACGATGAGAGCAGATAACCAATCGCGCTGGCGAAGAAAACCAGGCCGATGGTGGCGTCATCGATATGATAATGCGCTCGTAAGCTTGGTAGTAGCACTCCAAGCGCTCCATCGTTGGCACCGATCAAGATAAAGGCGAAAAAGGATAGCCCAATCTCCATGTGTGGTGCCCGATGGGTTTGCGTCTCCTGGCGCTTTGCTGTGACATCCATGGTTGCATCCAATCTGCATTACTGGTCCATCGTTGGTCTATTGACACAACGCAAAATACCGCATTATACTGCATCTATCAAGAGCATAAACGCAAAATAACGCAATGTCAAGACCGATGCAGAGGAGAGTGATTATGCTAAAAGAGGAACGCCAGCAGCATATCCTTGAGCGTTTGCGCCGTGAGGGCAAGGTTTTGGCCTCGGCGCTATGTACGGAGTTGCATGTGTCTGAGGACACGGTGCGCCGCGATTTGCAGGACCTGGCAGATATGAGCATGATCCAGCGCGTACACGGTGGGGCACTGCTGCGTACGCCGGTGCTGTCTTACGCGGTGCGCCAGGACCAGGCATTGTCTGCCAAGGCCGAGATTGCCCGCGCCGCGCTCCGTCTCGTGCGCAATGGGCAGGTTATTGTCATGGATGGCGGCACGACCACCATTCAGGTTGCGCACCATTTCCCCACCGACCTGCATGCAACGGTGATTACGAATAGCCCGCCGCTCGCGGTGGCCCTTTCCGAACATCCCTATGTCGAGTTGCTTCTGCTGGGTGGTCGTCTGGCAAAAGAGGCGCTGGTAACGGTTGGCGTCGAGACGGTGACGGCTCTGCGCTCATTTCGGGCCGATCTCTGTTTCCTTGGCGTGTGTAGCCTGCATCCCGAAGTTGGCATCAGCATACCCGATCTCGACGAGGTCTATACCAAGCGTACCATGATCGAATGTTCCGCCGAGGTGGCCGCGCTCGCCTCGGCTGAAAAACTGACGACAGCCGATTCCTATGTCGTTGGCCCGCTGCAAGATCTGACCCATTTAGTAACCGAACAATCAGTTGCCGACGATGTGCTTGCCCCCTATCGTGCGCTCGGCATCACGATAGTACAGCCGTGAGAAGCCGACGCTACAGATCAATCTTAATTCTGCTGAATAGCGTCGATGACCATTTGAAAAAGGACTTGCGGATTGTTCGTTGTTCCGATGCCTCCATGCCTTCTGGTTTCCGCTTGATGCTCCGCTAAACGATACCAGGCGACCAGGCGACAACACGCCACTACCGAAAGAAGGCTGGCTGCTCACCGCAAAAGTTTGCATGGACACCTGGCTCATCGCATAGCTTCGGTGGGCATCACGATCAATAGAGAGAAAACCTCGTTCAAAGGATGACAGAAGCAGTATGGTCGAAGCATCGGACTTCGCTCTACAGGGGTGTTTGTAGCGCATTTGGCCCGCAGAGTTGCAAAAACTGGCGGCACGCTGCACGAAGTTTCCGCCTACCAGACCAAACTGTCTCAATATTGCCATCGGTGTGGGCAGTATCACAAGAAGCCACGATCTGAGCGTCGGCACCGTTGTGAGTGCGGGTTGGGACCAGTGCAGCGTGATCTGTATTCGGCCTTCTCGGCTTTCCCACCTGGAACCGGAGCAAACAACCCCCTCTATCACCCAGCACGTCTGGGAAGGTGCGGAGCCGCGCCTGCGAGCCGTGATGGAGGATCTGCAACAACGTGCAAACGCGGGGGAGCCATTCCCCCGAAGCATGGGCGTGTCGGCTTCTGGCAAAGCTGCCCGTGCCGGAGTGCGTCGGCTCACAAGTCTGGGCCTATCCCCACCAAGAGCCGGTTGTCTCCTCGGATCCGATCGGCAGCGTTGGGTGATCAACAGGAACCCCCGCCGTATTTATGCCGGGGAGGTCTCAGAAACGCACTATTCTCCACCCACAGCCTGCCCGGTTAATTGATTTTCTGATAGCGTTAGTTCCCCGCTAGCTTCCTGCCCGTGGATATAGCGTTTGCCACGTAGCAACGAGGCTATCGCCGCAACCAGGCACATTACCACCGAGAGGTAGAAGACCGCGTGCAGACCAACCATGAATGGATTACCAATGGTATTGGGGAAGAAGCTCTTTCCAAGCAGCAGTGCTTGATTGGCGGCCGGTAATTTTAGCAGGGCCGCGTGTGGGATCAGCGTTGCCATCGGATTGTAGCCCAGAAATGC
>DATAYF010000597.1:0-5546 GCA_036272735.1 Ktedonobacteraceae bacterium | reverse complement strand
GCCGCGTCGTGATGCCCGACATAGCACAGCAGCAGGCTCGTCGCGGTCCGATGGACAACCAGTCGGATGTCGTTATTGACCCTCACCGACCAGAAGTTCGGGTCTCTGGCCCGATCGAGCCGATGGAAATGCAATCCTGGGCTGAAATGTGCTACAACGGATTGCGTTCCGAGACTGCTCGAAGACTTGCAAGAGAGTGTCTGAGTACGGATCCGGGCCAGTGGTTTGAAACATTACAGAGACCGAGCCGAGATCGCCCCCGTCTTTTAAGCGGGGGATGAATGGCGAGTCCTTGTTTGGGGCTTGGGTAGAGGGGCATATGTCGGGTCATCCCACGCCAGAAAACTATCAACAGCACGTCGTACCAATTCCGCTATCGCTACGCCTTCCGTTTCAGCACGCCGATGAAGGCGTTCCATCTGTTGCTCAGTGAGGTACAAATTCGTTCGTTTCATCACTCGATCCTGTTTGACATACAGCATTTATTGCTGTGTACTCTAGCATAGAAATACCGAAAGGGTAAGAGCTAATGTTACTCTACGAGTACAAAGTGGATGGCAACCAACAACAATATGCCGCCATTGAAGAGGCCATTCGGGTGGTACAGTTCATTCGCAATAAGTGCTTGCGTTTGTGGATGGATGACCACGCCACCAAGAATGACCTGCAATGCGCATGTGCTGTGCTGTCCCGTGCTGTCCCGTGCGTACTCGTTCGCCTCGTGCCTTAACTCCCAGGCCCATCAAGCAGCAGCAGACCGAGCATGGTCTGCGATCCAACGGTTCTACGATAACTGCCGTACCCACAAACCAGGGAAGAAAGGCTATCCCAAGTTTCAGCATGATAACAGGAGTGTCGAGTATAAACAGACGGGATGGCTCCTCTCACCTGAGATGGCAAACACATCACCTTCACTGACTCTTGTGGCATCGGGCGCTTGCGGCTGGTTGGCACGCGTAACATTGAAACCTTTCCTCACACACAAATCAAACGCGTCCGCATCATCAGACGGGCCGATGGCTACTATTGTCAGTTCGGGGTCCAGACTAATCGGATGGTTGAACACATCAGTACAGGCAATGCTATCGGCATAGATGTTGGGTTGAAAGCCTACTACACGGACTCAGAAGGTTGCACCGTTGAGAACCCGCGCCACTATCGCAAGGCAGAAAAACGTCTCAAGAGACTGCACAAACGGCTCTCTCGTACGCAGAAGAAGAGCAAGAATCGCAAAAAGGCCCGCCAAAGGTTGGCGAAAGGCTATCTCAAGGTGCCAAGGACCCACAAGGACCCCAAAGCAGCGCGAAGATTTTGCCAGAAAACAGGCAAACGCGTTGGTCTCATCTCACGATGTGATTGCCTTTGAAGACCTCAAGATTGCCAACATGGTCAAGAATAGACACCTTGCGAAGAGTATCAGCGATGCTGCATGGGGAACCTTCTTGCGTTGGGTGAAATACTATGCGATGCTCCACGACATTCCTGTGGTAGCAGTATCGCCACACTTCACCAGCCAGGACTGTTCTGCCTGTGGCACCACTGTGAAGAAATCGCTCAGCGTCAGGACGCACATCTGTACAGGATGCGGCATGGTGCTGGACCGTGACCACAACGCCGCCATTAACATTCTCGCAAAAGCCGTAGATCGTACCGTCGGGCAGACGGGAACGAGCAGGGTTCGCTCTGCATAACGCTTCTGGACATTCGACCTCTACGTTTGGTGAGCAATCATCAAGGGCAAGTTGGATGGATGAAGGAAGAATCCCCGCTCATGTATGGCGGGGAGTGTCAATCCTGCACAAGTGGTGGCGCTCGCTCACCGCTATTGTGCCGACGGCACATAGGCACTTGCAATTATCAAACCGGCGTATAAAACTCCGTGGCTTTAGACACATTCATGGCGGGGAGTGTCAAAGAGTAATAAGCCCATACCGTAAGCCCCGGCGCACAGCATCGGTACGGCTGGATGCGCCAAGTTTGGCAGAGAGCGATGAGAGATGAAATTTTACGGTGTGCTCGCTGATGGTCAACTTGCGTGCGATGAGCTTGTTTGGGAGTCCCTGGCTGACCAATTCCAGCACTTCGCGCTCCCGTGGCGTCAGTGGTTCTTCAATCTCTTCAAGGGAAAGGGCTTCTAGTATGGGCGGATTTTCGTATAGCCAATGAGTAGCTGTGGCTGGGAATGTGGCAAGTCCCTGGGACGCCGCGATCACCGCTGCCTGGAGTTGCGAAGCTGGAGTGTCTGGAGGGACCAGGCCCCAGCCACGCAGCTCTAATGAGCGCAGGAGTGGAAGGACGCGCTCATCGTTGTTGGTCAGAACGATGAGTGCGACTCTATGGGTCTGTTCGAGAGCGTGTCCGACATCCGCCAACTGCAATTCGTCCGCCACAACGATTACATCAGTGCTCTCGATGCTTTCACTGAAAGCGTCTGGCGCTGCTGACATGCCCACAACCTGTATTTCCGCAGAGGTGAGTACTGTGTGCAGCCCTGCCTGAGAGATAGGAGTTGGAGCGATGACGAATATGCGGATCATGGGTTCTCTTTCCTTCGATGAGTTCAAGCAGGGCGACCATAGGGGCACCCTTGCTTATCAGGAGCGTGCCAATGTTACTATATCGGCATGGATTATTATGCCGCCGCGCAGAATCTTCATTGCGACCGGCTTTCCATCTTCACTGTGTGCAATGATAGTGCGGAGTGCGGCAGCGTCATTCATCGGCTTTCCAGCTACATCGAGCAGGATATCGCCGATCAGCAAGTCGCTGTACTGCGACTGTCTCTCTGGCCCGATACCCACGACCAGCAGACCTGACTCGCGATGAGGTTGCAGTGCCTGGAGTACGTTTTCCGGTAGTCCTACCGTCTGAATCTCAATCCCCAGAGTGATGGGACTTTTCGGCAAACCTGCCAACCATGTGCTCATGACATTGCTGGGAATGGAGACGGAGAGGTCTCCACCAAAGATCATCGCGTTGATACCTACGACCTGCCCATCGGCATTGATCAGCGGTCCCCCAGAATTGCCAGGGGCGAGGCGAACATCAGATTTGATATAGTGGGTAGTTAGATTGTCAGCCAACTTTACTGAGCTAAGAGCGCTGACAATTCCCGCGGTCAATGCCCAGCGCTGTCCCCAGGGATGCCCGATGGCGAAGACCCACTCACCGATGCGTAGTGTGGAAGAATTCCCCACGGGAAGGGTCTTTAGATTATCCCCATTGACTTTGAGCAAGGCCAGGTCGAGCTGAGGATTGCGTTGAAGCACCCTGGCCTCAAGCGTACGACCATCTATGAGATGAACTTGTACCTTGTCGTTAGCGTTGGGTGTGACGTGGTTGTTGGTGATAATGCGCCCATCTTTATGCCAGATGAAGCCGGTCCCGCCGCCGCGCTGCTCAGTCTGCACCTGGACGATGCCTGGACGTACTTCGTCAAAAATGCTCACAAGCGCCGACGAGTATGCATCGGGGAGAGGAAATGATGATGGTGTTGGATGAACTGTTGTTTGTGCCATTGTATGCCTACCATATCTATATGGATACAAAAAGGAAAAGTTATGTGCGCTGCCCAACTATGACCTGTAACGTCTGGAGTATGTTGCCGCGAATAACCTCTACCGGGATAGCTTTGTCCACTCGGTCGCCCGTTAGCATGACTTGCAAATCCTCCGAGTCGGTAATCTCATGACTATCGAGCGCGACCAGGATATCACCTAGCAACATGCCGCCGCGCTGTGCCGGGCTACTCTCTTCAACTTTGACAATCAGCAGCCCTCGCTCCTGAGAACGACCGGCTCGTTGGACTACAGGGATCTGTATTAACTGGCTGCTGATGCCGAGGTAGCCGCGCTTGATATATCCCTGTTGCGCGAGGGTATCAGCAATACCCTTGGTGATGTTCATAGGGATTGCCAGCGCCACGCTATGCACCAGGCCGGTCGTCAGGATGCCCACGACGTGCCCTTGTGCGTCAACGAGTGGCCCCCCAGAGAAACCAGGGTAGGGCGTTGCGTCGGTGCGGATATAGCGTTCGAGCGTTACACCGCGCGCGGTGCGTATTGGCCCGCCAATAGTGCTTACGATGCCCGAACTCGCCATTGGCCCTTCATGGGAGGTGCGGCCCACTGCCAGCACCAATTGGCCGACGCGTGCCTCCTCTTCGGCGAAGATAGCTGGTTTGATGCCGAGATCTGCGACGCGTAGGACTGCCAGATCAGTTGCCAGGTCGCGCCCAACAAATTGTGCGGGGAGGGTCCGTTGGTCGTGAGTCTGAACAGTCAGATCTTCCTCGCGCTCCAGCACGTGATTCGCTGTCAGGACCAGGCCCTGTGCGTAAACGACGCCACTGGCTGGCTGCCTCTGACGTCCATTGACCAGTACAAGTGCACTACTGACGCGTTCAACAGCATCTGCCAGCTGGTTTGAGAGTGTGCGTAGTAAATGGGTATCGTTCGTTGCCTGTTCCATTGCCTTTTCTGACCCTTCATGTACTATCAGGATGAATACTTGTGCATACTATATATCATGGAACAGAGCGCTACATCGTAGATTCGACTAGTTTCTATCCTGGATAAACAGCCAGGTTTTTAGCAAGATCGTGCCGAAATCCCCCTGGTTTCTAACTCTGATTCTTACCCACATTTAACAAAGTGATAGAATCGAGGATGAACACACAAGAACTGTTGGATCCCAAACGCTGGGCCGAGCGGACCTTTGGGGCTGTCCAACTGCACGATCTGCGTCGAACGAGACGAACGGTCAAAGCGGCCATCAACTTGGCAGCGAATCCTTTGGGTTCGCTGCCCGCTCAAATGCAGACTTGGAAAGAGACAAAAGCCTTGTATCGTTTGCTGAACGAGTCGGATGTGGCGTTTGCAACATTGAGGAAGCCCAATGCCTGGTCGAACAGGCGATCCAGCTGGGCGAACAGGCCGAAGTCATGGCATTTTTACCCCTTGCATATACCGTTCCTGATGTGCCTTGCGCCGGCGGGTACGCTCGTAGTTGTGGCTCCGCTTCCAGACGAGCCGGTGCTTGCCCCGTCGCTTGATGCGCCCTTTTTCGTCGTAGTGCTCCGGATTGGCGGCCCGACGTTGCCGATCCATTTGGCGCTGCAGGCGCCTGATGGCTCGTGCATCAGGAGCAAGCTCCGCACTCAACGTTTCCAGCGCTGCCTGCCCGGTGCGTGGGATGATGGCGATGGTGGAAGGTCCCAAATCGATCCCGATGGTATCGGTGCCGACCGTGTGCTTCGGCTTGTGATAGGGGGTGCCTTCCAATGCCAGTTGCACGCGCATAGCGCGAGCCTTCTGCATCGGCTCCTTGAGCACGAGGACTGGAAGCCTGGCGCCGAATGAGGCGCGCATATTTGATGCGGTGATCCAGGCCATGTTTCACCACCGGATCCTGCCAGTCGATGCGGGCCGGCAAGCGATCACCTTGCCAGAGGAGCATGCCTCCCGGCCCCTCTGACCCGGCTGCTGGTGAGTCCAGCACAAAACGCAGACCGGTATCATTGCGCTTGTTCTCGATACTTGAGAGAC
>DATAYF010000596.1:0-10575 GCA_036272735.1 Ktedonobacteraceae bacterium | reverse complement strand
AATGAGTGTTTATGTGTTCCAAACACATAAAGAAACGTTGATGGTTTCCGGAAACCATCAACGTTTCTTTATGTGTTTGGAACACATAAACACTCATTTATGTATCATTTTTGCCCATCCTACAGTGTTTTCGTCACTTTACTGAGGCCGCGCGGCCCATCCGGGTCCAGCCCCCTGGACAAGGTCAGGTGCAGGCCCATAAGTTGACCGGGAATGATGGTCGCGATTGGACTGAGCCACTCAGGAAGGTGCGCGGTCAAGGGGAACGATGTGCGCGCAATCTTCAGCGCCTGGGGCAGGTCCGAGATGATCAGCAGTTCGGCGTGGCGCTGTTGTAGCGCGCTGGCAAGCTCCATCATATCGTCGACTGTAGCGCCCGCTGGTGTGATTAGAATGGTGGGGGTGCCCGCCTCGATGGTGGCGATGGGGCCATGCCAGAAATCAGCCGAGGAGTAGGCGCTTGCCATGGTGTACGTGAGTTCTTTGAGCTTGAGCGCCAGTTCGAGCGCGGTTGAGGTGTTGTAGCCGCGACCAATCACCACGCAATTTTGCATGTAGCGGTAGCGCTCTACGCGTTGGGCGATTTCCACGGAACTTTGCAGCGTGGCGGCGATGGCCTGGGGTATTTGTTGCAGTTCGGCGAAGCGCTCCTGCTGCTTGCTCCAGGCGGCAGCGAAGAGCATCATAATCGCCAGTTGCGCCGTGTAGGTTTTGGTGGCAGCCACGCTGCGCTCGCTGCCCGCGTGCAGTTCGACCACGTGATCGGCGATAGCGGCCAGCGGCGAATTGCCATCGTTGGTGATGGCAATGGTTGGTCTGCCTTGACGCTTGCCTTCGTCCAGCACCGAGACAATATCTGGCGATTGGCCTGATTGTGAGATGCCGATGACTAGCGCGTTGTTCATGCGCGGCGGTTTGTGGTAGATCGTGTTGAGTGACGGAGCCGCCAGCGCGACGGGATAGCGACCATGCGTGCCCCAGGCGTATTTGGCGTAGGTTGCGGCGTGGTCGGATGAGCCACGAGCGGCGATCAGGATGTAGTCAAATGGCGGCAGTTGGGCGACGATGCGTTGCACGTGCATAATCTCGTGCTCCAGGAGCCGTGTAATTACTTCCGGTTGACTAAAAATTTCTTGTTCAAGCAAAGAACTCATTGCAATCTCTCTTTCTTCTATTTTATTATAAGGTGCAGCGTGCGGCTCTCTGCAAATCCTAAGGATGTACGCTTGCTACACGAAGCATCCCATCAGGTAGCCGCAAAATTGCCCTTGGAACGAAATGGTGCCTGTTTCCAGGCAATCTTTGGTCTAGTGGTCTAGATGTCTTGACAAATCATACGAGAAAATGTACAGTACATACAAGAGTTACAATGTGTGGAACTACCAGGCTAGCGGATACAAATGTTGTCTGGTAGAGACATATGTGTTTGCTCCATTCTCTTATTTGTTTTAGTAGCTTACAACATGTTGTGCTGTGTAGACGTGGACCTACCGGGTTTCAATTTCGTTGTCCCTGGTTCAAGGCTGAACCTGACTATATTCAAACTAGTGTCGTGAGATTACTGTCGATCCCATCATCTGGCAACGTTTTTCTATTTAATTAGGAGGTTTCGCGTGGCTTCCAATGTACTATCGTTGCGTCAGCACAAGGGAAAAAAGGGCTTCCTCTTCTGTTCCCTGCTGATCCTCTTCTCCCTCTTGCTTACGGCCTGTGGCGCTGGGTCCGCTTCAGGTAGCAACAACGGCAGCAAAGGTATCCTGACCGTGGGTGCCCAGTCGGCCGAGGTGACGCAGGCGGCCTTTAACCCCTATAATCCCCAGCCAAATGCGGGCGTGCTTGGCCTGGTCTACGAGACGTTGTATTTCTCGAACGTCAACGACGGTTCGTACAAGCCCTGGTTGGCGACAAGCTACCAGTGGAGTGATAACAACACGACGCTCACCTTCCAGACGCGTCAGGGTGTGAAATGGAACGATGGCCAGTCGTTCAGCGCCAACGACGTGGCCTTCACATTCAACGACATGAAGAAGTACGTCTCTTCTGGCGCGGATGTCCAGGGCGTATGGCAGTACTTGAGCAGCGTTACGGCGTCTGATGATCATACCGTCGTGATGAAGTTCAGTAAAGCGTATCCGCCGGAGTTCTGGGCGATTGCTTCACAAGTCTACATGATTCCGCAGCACATCTTCGCTTCGGTCGGTGATCCCACCAAGTATACACCTGCGAAACCCGTTGGTACAGGTCCGTTCGTGCTCAAGTCTTCCACGTCCGATCTAATGAAGTACGATGCGAACCCCAGCTATTGGCAGGCGGGCATGCTGCACGTCAAAGAGGTGCGCTATCCCGTTTACAAAGATAATGACACCTTCAAGCTGGTATTGCCTAAGGGCGAGATCGACTGGGCCGGGTACTTCCAGTCCGACCTGCAAACGGCGTACGTGCAGAAAGATCCCTCGCACAATAAATACTGGATGGACCCGATCAACATGTTCACCCTGTTCGTGAACCAGAACAAGTATCCGCTGAACCAGGTTGCTGTGCGCCAGGCGATCAGTGCTGCACTGGATCGTCAGAAGCTTGCTACCCAGGGTGAGGCCGGATTTACAACACCTGCCAGCACAACTGGCCTGGTGCTGCCAGCGGATAATTCCTACCTACCTTCCGCTTATGCCAACCAGAGCGCTTCGGCTGATCCTGCGAAGGCCGATCAATACCTGACGGCTGCTGGTTGGACCAAGGGTTCGGATGGTATCTACCACGATAAGAAGGGAGTACGCCTCTCGTTCGTGCTGCGCACGGTGGCGACGTATTCCGACTGGGAAATGATGGCGCAGGTCATCAAACAGAACCTGAAAGATGCTGGCATCGAGATTAAAAGTTTCGATGAGCAGACTGAGGCGGCCTACTATCCTGGCCGTACCGATGGCAAGTTCGATCTGATGATTGGCGGTATGGTGAGTGGTCCAACACCATACTACATGTATAATAACTACCTGAATAGCAAAAATTCGGCACCGGCTGGCCTCAACTTCGAGCGCTGGAAGGGCCCACAGACCGATCAGTACTTGCAGCAGTACGCGACCACGACCGATGCGAACGTACAGAAGCAGGCTATTCAAGGTCTGGCGAAGACGTATGCCGAGCAGTTGCCGACGATTCCGCTGGTCTACGCGCCTGCCTGGTTCGAGTATCGTTCCGCGAACTTCACCGGCTGGCCTGATCAAAGTAATCCGTACGCGGTCGGTTCGCCGTTCACCGCCCCGGATAACGAAGTGATCATCCTGCACTTGAAGCCAGCGGCATAGACGTTTGTTTGATTGTATGAAATGTGCACGAGGCGAAGCTTGCATTCGCCTCGTGCACATTTCATAGCGTAGTAGCAATTAGCAAAGGGAATAAGGAGCAGCAGATGCGCCACTTTATGCGTCGTATTTTGTTCTATCTTGTTGCCGTCTGGGCCTCCGTTACGCTCAATTTCTTTATTCCGCGCCTGGCTCCTGGCAATCCGGCCCAGGCGTTGCTGGGGCGTATCGAGGCGCGCGGCGGCCATGTTTCGCCGCAGATGTTGCAAGCCTACCAGGCGATGTTTGGCATCAATACAAAAGATCCTTTGTGGGTCCAGTACTTCAATTACCTGAACGAACTCGCGCATGGCAATCTGGGCACCTCAGTGACCTACTTCCCGGTGAGCGTGATGAGCGTGATTGCGCAGAATGTGCTGTGGACGCTCTGGCTCGGCGGCCTGGCGGTCGTTATCGGTTTTGCGCTAGGTTGTCTGATTGGTATTGTGATGGCCTGGAAGCGTGGCTCGGTCTTCGATACGATTATGGCTCCGTTTATGAACTTTGTCTCGGCTATTCCCTACTTCTGGATGGCCCTGCTGGTGCTCTACGTCTTTGGGTATACCCTGGGCTGGTTTCCACTCGATGGCGGGTATGACGAACTGAATGTCGATCCGGGCTTGACCTTCGATTTTATATCCAGCGTGTTGCAGCATGCGATTTTGCCCGCGTTGACGATTGTGGTAGCCTCGATAGCCGGGTGGATGTTGACGATGCGCAACTCGATGATTACCACGCTCTCGGAAGATTACGTGCTGATGGCGAACGCCAAGGGTCTGTCGAATCGGCGCATCATGTTTTCCTACGCCGCTCGCAACGCCATTCTGCCCAACATTACCGGCTTCGCCATCTCCATTGGCTTTATCGTCGGTGGTCAGTTGTTGACCGAGATGGTCTTCTCGTATCCGGGTATTGGCCTCTCGCTGTTCAACGCCGTAGACGGGCAGGATTATGCGCTGGTGCAAGGTATTTTCTTGCTGATTACGCTGGCCGTGCTGGGGGCGAACTTCCTGGCTGATATGCTTTATGCCGTGCTCGATCCACGCGTCCGTATAGAAAGGAGCGCGTAGCCATGCGTGTGAATGAAGAACTACAACCGGTCGATATGGATGCGGTTTCGGTAGCGCTGCAACAGGAAAACCTGTCGCGCCAACGCGTATTGCGAGCGGCAGAAACGCTGTGGAACGCGCTCACCGCCAATAAACGCGTGACGGTTGGCAGCATCGTGGTTGGCATTTTCCTGGTCATCGCCATCTTTGGCCCGCTCGTTGTGCGCCAGGACCCCAACGCGCTCTCGGACCTCTCGAAGGCTGCTCCTTCGGCGACGCACTTGTTGGGTACGACGACGACCGGGCAGGACCTTTTTAGCCAGTTGGTCGATGGCACGCGTAACTCGATTTTCTGGGGCTTTATTACCGGTCTGATGGTCACAGTGATTGCGGTGGTGATTGGCCTGGTTGGTGGCTACTTTGGCGGCTGGGTCGATGAAGCGCTGTCGATGTTGACGAATGTGTTTCTGGTATTGCCCAGCCTGCCCCTGGCGATAGTGCTGGCGGCCTACTTCCCACGCGGCCCGGTGACGATTGCGCTGGTGATTGCGCTGACGAACTGGGCGTGGGGAGCGCGTGTGCTGCGTTCGCAGACGCTGACGATGCGTAGTCGCGAGTTCGTGACGGCGGCGCGTACGTGCGGTGAAAGTACGTGGCGCATCATCTTTTTCGAGATTTTCCCTAACGAGATTTCGCTGGTGGCGGCCAGCTTTGTGAGTACGACGGTGTTCGTGATCCTGGCCTGGGCGGCCCTGGAATTCCTGGGCCTGGGCGACCTGAACACGATCAGTTGGGGCAGTACGTTGCACTGGGCACAGCAAGCGGATGCGCTTTCATCCGGCCTGTGGTGGTGGTTTATTCCTCCTGGTTTGTGTATCGCGCTGCTAGGGGCTGCGCTGTCGCTGGTGAACTTTGGCATAGACGAAGTGGCCGACCCACGCCTGCGCACGGTGAAGGTACGTAAGCAGAAAAAATAGTGAACCAGAATATAGATAGGTGATGCTGTATGTGTCCGGGCACATACAGCATCACCTATCTATATCTCGTTTATGCTTACAACTGCTGCCAGCCGTGCCAGCCACCATCGAACCAGGTATGTTGTAGGGCATTACCGTAGCCGCGACCGATCACGTCGATGCGGTTCGGGACCCACGAGGCAACAGCGGGCGCGGCTACGAGCGAACCGCCAAAAGACTCCCAGCTATGCCAGGTCGTGCCATCGAACCATTTGTGCCACAGATTGGTATCGGAGCCGCGAATAAACACGTCGAGCCGCCCGGACCAGGAGCACGCGGCAGGCTCGACCACGGTGGAACCCTGCAATGGCTCCCAATCGTGCCAGGAACCGTCGTACGCCCTGTGCCAGACGCCACTATCGCCGCCACGTACGTACACATCGAGCCTGTTGGGTCCCCAGGTTGATAGCGCGGGTCCAGAGAGGCAGCCGCCGCCGAGCGATGCGGGGGGCTGCCACGCGCCGTTGTAGAACCAGGTGTGCCAGGTGGCGTTGTCGGTGCCGCGCAGGCAGACATCCAAAGCGTTTGGTGCGGTGGAGACGGCGGCGGCATCGGATGTGTAGTTGCCGCCCAGCGACTCCCAGGGATGCCACGTGCCATCGAACCAGGTATGTTGTAGTGTGTTGTCGGCCCCTTTGGCAAAAACGTCGAAGCGATCAGCCCCCCACGACGTTGCCGCCGGTTCGCCTGCCAGTTGCCCACCAAGCGACTCCCAGGGATGCCACGCGCCATCGTAGTGCTTATGCCAGAGGGCGTTATCAGCGCCGCGCACGAAGAGGTCGAGCGTGCCCGCCGCGTTCGTGGTTAGCGTGGGGCGGCTGGCGATGCCGTTGATGATGGGAAGTACGTTTTGATCGGGATTAGCGGTCGCGCTGGGCGATGGTTGCGTTTTGGCGATGGTGCCCGGTCGGGACTTAGGATGCGAGCTGTTGGTCACGGCAGGTTTGCCATTATGATGCAGAGTCAAGGCTCCCAGGCCCGCCACCACGCCCACGCCTGCCAGACCACTCAGCCCGATGACGACCTTGCGCCTGGGAATGTGTTGTAATGCGGCAGACAGGCGTACTGGCAATGGTGATGCTGGTGGTATAGGTGTGTCGTTGCTGGGTAGATCGCCAGTAGGTGAAAACGAGACCAGTTCGGTTGCCGCGTGATAATCGGTCGGCTGGAAGACAGGGGCGCTTGTACGTGCGGCGGAAATAGATGCTGGACGCAAGATGCTGGGCTGAGATGAGTGAATGAGTAGGCCGGGTCGTGCTGCATTGGTGGCGCTGGTAAGGGCGTCAGCGAACTCCTGCACGCTGGCAAATCGTTCTTGTGGATTTTTAGCGAGGGCACGCATGACGACACGCTCGATCTCGGCCGAGATGCCTGGAACTTTTTCGTGCAAGGGTGGTGGCGCAACCTGAATGTGCTGGCGGGCGATGTCCAGTGGTGTGCCATCAAAAGGTGGCATACCGCAGAGCCACTCGTAAGCCACGACCGCCAGCGCGTACTGATCACTGGCGGTCGTGGCCTGCCCATGTAACTGTTCGGGGGCCATGTAGGTAACGGTGCCAATTGTGCCGGTTTCGCGTGGATCGTCTGGCAACGAGGGATTGTCCTCGGTGATGGCGATGCCAAAATCGCTGAGCATCAGGCTACGATTGTTGCCGACTAGCATGTTGCCGGGCTTCACGTCGCGGTGCACAATTTTGCGCTCGTGCGCGTGTTGCAGAGCTGCTGCCATCTGCTGAATGTAGCGCAGGATGGTCTCATATGGCAGCGTGGCTCCTCGTGGATGCAGTTCGCTCAGCGAGCCGTGTGGGGCGTAGGCGATGACCAGGTAGGGGGTGTCGTGCTCGATGCCGAACTCCAGTACGGGCACGATGTTGGGATGTTGCAAGTGGGCGATGATACGCGCCTCAGCCAGAAATTTTTCGAGTGCATGCTCGTCGAGTTGCACCTGTAAGACCTTGATGGCGGCGGGAGTTTTAAGATAAATATGCTCCCCCAGGTAGACGTTGGCGAAGCCACCCCGCCCTAGTAGCCGGGTGAGTTGATAATTGCCTAATTTTGTCTCGATATGTTCCATACGAAGCCCACAGGATTATTTGTACATTAGCATACCCATATTCAAGGGAAAAGACAATCATTCAGGCTGAAACGGCAAAAAGTACTATTCGACGATTGTCCACAAAAGCATTTTTTGCTGAGTTGTGGTTATGGTACAATAATTTATGAAGTCAGTTGATCTTTGGCCTGGCAACTCATTGAGGAGAATATATGATCGAGCAAGAATCGACGAAGCCAACGCAGCCTGTTGTCGAACAAGGCGCGCTTTTCGATAAGGCAGAACTGGAACGCATCACCGTGCAACGTACACGCTGGGAAGAGACGACGGTTCAGCAATCAAGCAAGCGTATCCCGGAGCGCGAGAACCTGATGACCACGTCCAGCGTGCCCATTGAGCGTATGTACACGCCCGCTGAAAATGCCACGCTAGATTATACGCGTGACCTGGGTTTCCCTGGCGAATACCCCTTTACACGCGGCGTGCAGCCAACCATGTACCGCGCCAGGCCCTGGACGATGCGCATGTTTGCCGGATTTGGTACGGCGGAGGATACCAACGCGCGTTTCAAGTACCTTTTGCAGCAGGGACAGACAGGTCTGTCGGTGGCCTTCGATATGGCGACGCTGTATGGCTACGACACTGATCATCCCCTGGCGGCTGGCGAGTTCGGCAAGTGTGGTGTAGCGATTTCGTCGTTGGCGGATATGGAGATTTTGCTGGCTGATCTGCCGCTTGATAAGATTACCACCTCAATGACCATCAACAGTCCCGCGCCCGCCATCTGGGCTATGTATATCGCCAACGCTGAGAAGCGCGGTATCCCGATGGCGAAGCTGGGTGGGACGCTGCAAAATGATATTCTGAAAGAGTATAGCGCGCAGAAGGAGTTCCTCTTCCCGCCGGAGCCATCGATGCGCCTGGTGACCGATACCATCGAGTTTGGTACGCGCCACATGCCGCGCTGGAACACGATCAGCATCAGCGGCTATCATATTCGCGAGGCCGGGGCCACAGCTGTGCAGGAGCTGGCCTTTACACTGGCTGATGGTCTGGCGTATGTCGACGCAGCCCTGGAGCGTGGTTTAAAAATCGACGAGTTCGCGCCACGCCTCTCGTTCTTTTTCGATGTGCATAATGACTTTTTTGAAGAGATTGCCAAGTTCCGCGCCGGACGCCGCCTGTGGGCACGCCTGATGCGCGAACGCTATGGGGCGAAGGATCCCCGTTCGTGGATGCTGCGCTGCCACGCGCAAACGGCCGGTGTCTCGCTGACCGCTCAGCAAGCGGAGAACAATATCGTGCGCACGACCATCCAGGCATTGGCGGCTGTGCTCGGCGGGACCAATTCGCTGCACACAAACTCGCTCGACGAGGCCCTGGCACTACCAACCGAGAAGGCGGCGTTGATCGCCCTGCGCACGCAGCAGATCATCGGGCACGAAAGTGGCGTGGTGAACACGGTTGACCCGCTGGGTGGTTCGTACTTTATCGAATCGTTGACCGACCAGACCGAGCGAGCGGCGCTGGATTACATCGAGCGTATCGACGCGTTGGGTGGCGTGCTGCTGTGTATCCAGAATGGTTTCTTCCAGCGTGAAATAGCCGAGTCAGCCTATCGTTACCAGCAGGAAATTGATGCCCGGCAGCGCACCATCGTGGGCGTAAACGATTATGTGATGAACGACGCGGTCAAAGTGCCGACGCTCTATGTGGACTACGAGGGGCAGAAGCGGCACCTGGAACGTTTAACGCGGGTACGACGCGAACGTAACCAGGCAGCGGTGCAGCGGGCCCTGGATAAGCTGCGCCGGGCAAGCGAGGGCACAGAAAATACCATGCCCGCTTTAATTGAGGCGGTCAAGGCATACGCGACACTGGGCGAGGTGATGGATGTGTTCCGCACGGTGTTCGGCGATTATATGGAACCCGCCGTTTTTTAGATGGAATGCATATAATGTTCGTAGGGAGCGATTTATCGTGTCTGTTGTGCCCTATCGAGAATCCAACCCGGTGTCTTGCACCATTGTGGCTGCGATGTTTGTTGATCAGCATTGTTGGGAGGACACGATAAATCGGTACCTACGTCTTTTGCTCGTTTTGCGCAGACATAAGAAGAGGTTACGCGTATGGTATCTCATGGACAGCAGTGCCTTGAAAAGAGGTCAGCGCCGACAGAGGCGGAAATCGTGGACATCGAGCGGCTGGTCGAGCTATGTAATCGCCATGACGGGCTAAATATGCGCCTCTCACGTAAGATGCTGAAAACACGGCCTGCACTGGAAATTTGCGACTTTTTGTACTATCAGGATGATAAGCTGGTTGGTTATCTGGGCCTGGAAAGCTGGGGCATCGAGAAACGCGAGCTACATATCGGCGTCGTGCATCCCGATTATCGCCAGCGGGGTATTTTTCGCCAGCTTTTGGCGGTAGCGCAAGCTGAGTGTGCCGCCAGAGGAACCAAAAAACTGATACTGGTCAGCGAGAGCACATCTGGCTCCGGTACAGCGGCGGCGCTGGCGCTCAGGGGGCGCTACACGTTCTCCGAGCACGCGATGGAATTGCAGGACTTGCACGAGCGCATGGCATTCGACGACCGGCTTTCATGTGAGGTGGCCGATGCGAACGATATCGATGCGCTGGTGAAGGTGCAGGCGCGCAGCTTCAATGATCCCGAAGCGCAGGTGCTGGTCATGGTTACCAGGCGTCTGCAAGATCCCGAATGCTGCTTCTTCCTGGCGCGGTTCGGTGAAGAAGGATTGGGTTGTCGTGAGCCGGTAGGTGTGCTGCGCATCCACACGTACGACGACTGGTATAACATCTATGCCTTCGGTGTCCTGCCTGAATATCGGGGGCGTGGCTATGGTCGCCAGATATTGGAGGAGGCTGTGCGCTTCATCCGTAAGCAGAGCCAGAAGCCGATCAAGCTTGAGGTTGACACGACCAACGCTGTGGCGATGAGCCTCTACCAATCGTGCGGTTTCCGCACGGAGACGACGTATAATTATTATGTGCTCGATTTATAATATAGTATGCGAAAAATATGCCAAAGCAAATAGATACGTATAAATGCATGTATGTGTCCCAGACACATACATGCATTTATACGTATCTAT
>DATAYF010000595.1:0-9634 GCA_036272735.1 Ktedonobacteraceae bacterium | reverse complement strand
GTGATGAGAATAGCGCGGTCAATATCCTCAAGCGGCATCTTGCCCGGCTAGGGCCACACGGGCGATCCCGTGCGGTGTGCGGATGTTTTCACCGCAACTGACCATGTGAACACATGTAAGGAGGCAGATCGATCCATGAACAAAGAAGTCATTTCCCTCTCAGAAGACCAGCAAATATATCTGACGGCTTATCTCCATGATCACTCACCCGAAATGCCGCTCTGGCGCAAACGCCCGGCAGTGCTTGTCTTGCCGGGCGGAGGGTATATGATGACCAGTGATCGCGAGGCCGACCCGGTGGCATTGTCGTTCCTGGCGCAAGGTTTCCACGCCTTCGCTTTGCGCTACTCCGTTGCCTCCAGGGCAACATTCCCCAATCCGCTACGCGACGTTTCTCGCGCAATGAAAATAATCCGCGACCATGCCAGTACCTGGGGCGTCTTGTCCGACCAGATCGCGGTGTGTGGCTTTTCTGCGGGAGGGCATTTGGCCGCCAGTCTGGGGACACTCTGGAACGACGCGGAAATTATGCAGGTTGCCGGTGTCAGAGAGGGAGAAAATAAGCCAGACGCCTTGATCCTTTGCTATCCAGTCATCTCGGCGATCAATCACGCGCAAGCCGATTGGTTCACAACCCAAATAGATGGACGTTCGCGCGAGGAAATCTGCGCCAAACTCTCCTGTGAATTGCACGTGGGACCGCACACCCCACCAACCTTCCTGTTCCATACCTACGATGACGAACTGGTGCCGATTGAAAATTCGTTGCTGTTCGCCCAGGCGCTCACGCAGGCCGATATTCCCTTTGAAATGCACCTGTTTCAACATGGTGCTCACGGGACTTCTCTGGCGAATGAACTTAGTTCCAGCGGCATGGCAAGCATGATTGATACCAGCGCCGAACAATGGTTTGACCTCGCAACCACCTGGCTCTGGAGGCTCTTCGGCAAACCTGTATCAACCAGCACTGGATCGGTAACAAAGGGAAGGGCTCACTTCAGCAATCCTGCCGTGCCACACCATCATGCTTCAGCCAGAGGGTTGACAGAGAAACAGTGAAAGTCTGCATAGGTTTCAATCAATTGTTTCCTTGACAATTGATGACGGTGCATGTTACGCTTTGGGCAAGTCATCTTACCAATTTAGTGAATGGAGCATATGGAAGGTGCAGCCACCATCATTTCGTACTATCTCCAAAAGTGCTGTAGCGGAAGATATCGTGGCCCAACTGCTATCGATGATACGTGAGAAGAAACTGCGCTCCGGCGATAAATTACCGCCGGAGCGCGAACTCGCGGTAATGATGGAGGTAAGCCGACCCTCGCTACGCGAAGCCTTACGTGCGCTTTCGGTCATGGGAGTTATACAGTTACGCCATGGTTCTGGCATCTATGTGACGGCATTGGAACCATCGAAGCTTGTCGAACACCTCGATTTTGTCTTCTCACTCGACGACTCAACGTACTTACAGTTATTCGAAACGCGTAAGGTGCTAGAACCCCCCATTTGTAAACTCGCTGCGCAACGCATCACTAAGGCAGAAATGGCTCAACTGGAAGAATGCCTCTCCCGTTCCAGGCTGGGGCTTACAGATTATGAGGACTATTTACAGGCTGACCTCGACCTGCATGAGATTATCGCCAAAGCAGCAAAAAATCCACTTTTGCAACGCTTCATGAGTAGCCTGCGCAGCCTGGGGGAAGCCAGTCGTAAACGAACAGCCATGCTACCGGGTGTTGTCGAACAGACCATTCAAGACCATCAGAGCATTATCCAGGCGCTGGGAGACCACCAACCGGAAGCTGCGCATCTAGCCATGTTAGTCCACCTTGAGCATGTCGAACAACGTTTAAAGCAGGAGCAGATTATAACGTAACACCCTGGGCTACACAGTAATGACGTCGAAAGGAGCAAAGGAATGAGCGAAACGAAACAGATGGAGGCTCTTGTCTGGCTGGGGCCGCGCGCAATGGAGATGCTGCCGACAGCGGTGCTGGAACCGCGCCCCGGAGAGGTCCTTATCGCTGTCCGCGCCGCGGGTATCTGCGGATCTGAATTGAGCGGCTATCTCGGGCAAAATAGCCTGCGCACGCCTCCACTGGTGATGGGGCATGAAGCGGCAGGCCAGATCGTTCAGTCCACTGAAGGAACGTTTGCAGATGGGAGTCCAGCACGCGTCGGGGCACGCGTCACCTTCAATCCACTCGTCACCTGTGGAGTGTGTGACCGTTGCCGCGCAGGACTTACAAACCTTTGTCGCCAGCGACAACTCATCGGGGCCCATCGACCCGGCGCATTCGCACCATTTGTCACCGTGCCCGCCGCGCAATGCCACCCTTTGCCAGATGATCTTTCCGATACGATTGCCTCGTTAACAGAACCGCTGGCCTGCTCACTACGCGCGGTGAAACTGACACAGGTACGCCCCAAACAAAGCCTGCTGATATTGGGCGCGGGACCTATTGGTCTTTTTGCCCTGATAGCGGCACGCGCCGAAGGGATCAAGCGCGTCTATGTCAGTGACCTTTCAGAGCCGCGCCTGGCGGTTGCACGGCAATGGGGAGCAAGCGAGACGATCAACGTGCATGAACATGATGTGCTGAAGACTATCCAGGAACTATCCCCAGGCGGTGTTGACACGGTTATTGACGCGGTTGGGGCTAACGCGACCCGTGCGCAAGCAGTGCAGGCCGTTGTTCCCGGTGGCAACGTTGTCTTTATTGGTTTACATGACGAAACATCTTCGCTCGCCACCAATTACCTTGTTCGTCAGGAGATCACCATTCATGGCAGCTTCAGCTACGATCACAGCGATTTTAAGCGGGCATTCGACTTACTTACGCAGGGGCTCTTGCGGGCAGGGACCGATTGGCTAGAGGAGCGTCCACTGGCTGCCGGGCCGTCTTCTTTTGCGGAACTCGTCGATGGTCAAGCGGTGGCAACCAAGATCGTTCTGCGTATAGACTAAACGAGGAAAGGTGATTTTCATGAAAATCAGTGCCATCAAACCATTCGTGCTTGGTACGCCCTGGCGCAATCTGACCTACGTCATCGTCGAGACGGACGAGGGATTGCGGGGAGTTGGCGAGGTACGCATGGTCAACCATACAGACTCTCTGCTGGGCTATTTACAGGAAGCGGGCAAACATCATATTTTGGGGTCCGACCCCATGAAGATCGAAGATCTTGTTCAACGGATGTTTCGCAGAGATTTCGCCCGTGCCAGCGAAATTATGATGTCGGCCATTGCCGTGATCGAGATGGCATGCTGGGACATCATCGGCCAGGCACTTGGGGTGCCCGTGTACCAATTGCTTGGTGGTGCCGTGCGTGAGCGCATCCCCGCCTATGCAAACGGCTGGTATACGGTGGAGCGTACGCCGGAAGAATTTTCTGCCGCAGCCCAACGCGTGACCGCTCGTGGCTACCGCGCCCTCAAGGTCGATCCGTTTGGCGCTGGTTTTTACGAATTGGAGCGCAAAGAGAAGCACCACGCCATTCAACTGATTGAAGCCGTACGTTCTGCTGTTGGTCCCGACGTTGATATTTTCGTTGAGATGCATGGACGTTTCAATGCCCCGACGGCAATTGCTTTAATCAATGAATTGGCACGCTTCGCCCCAGGTTGGTTTGAGGAACCGGTGCCCCCAGAGAACCTGGCTGTGCTCAAGAAGGTCAGCACTGCTGTCGCGCCACTTGGTATTCCCATCGCTACCGGCGAACGCTTGCATACCGCCTATGAGTTCCGCGAGCTATTCGAGCTACAAGCAGCAGATGTTGTCCAGGCCGATATTAGCCATTATGGGGGCATTCTAGCAACAAAAAAACTGGCAGCCTGGGCTGATGCCTACTACATGATGATAGCACCGCACAATGTGTGTGGTCCGGTCGGAACGGTAGCGGCACTCCACCTGGCAGCATGTACACCGAACTTCAAGATTCAGGAGCATTTCAACGACTTCGCAGACTCCTGGGTCAAGGGAGTTGCAGAAGGTGTGCCCGAAGTTGACGCGGCCGATGGTTGTTTCCCAATACCGACCGCTCCCGGCCTCGGCGTGAAATTGAACGAGGCATTGATTAAAGAGCATCCACGCGAAGACGTCTTCTTTGATCTCTTTCAGCAAGGCTGGCAGTTTCGCCAGGCAACGCAAAAACCACAGGCATAAGAAAGAGGAAGCATACGCATGCCAACCCAGAGGATCTATCTTATTGGTGCTGGAAGGATAGCACGCACCCACGCAGATGCTATCTCTACATTACCAGACCCGGCACTGGTCAGTCTATCAGTGGCAGACCCCAATCCGCACATGCTAGCAGATTTCAGCGCACACTATCCGCACGCACATACCTTTGACAATGCACAGACGATGCTGGCTGAAGCGGCACAAGATAGCGATATTGTTATCGTCGCTACTCCGCCATTTACTCACTACGAATTGACCTGCGCAGCTTTATCTACAGGCCGACACGTTTTGTGTGAGAAGCCCTTAGCGATGGATCGAGTACAGGCGCGTCAGATGTTAGTAATGGCGAAAGAGCATAACCGCCTGCTGGGATGCTGTAGTGTCAGATTTTTACACTGGTCGCCAGCAGAGGAAGCACGCCGTTTGCTCACTGAGCAAGCGCTGGGAGACCTCTATCATGTCCGCTTCAGCAGACGGGAACAGCGCTCTCGGCCGGGAATTGAATATCAGCCTGGCACGTTCTGGTTCCTCGATCTCGCGAAAAGCGGCGGCGGGACCTTAATGGATCGTGCACCCTATGAATTTACGATGCTGAATAACCTGTTTCAGCCAGAACGCGTAGATGTACTCGCTGCCTGGCTAGCGAACCCGACTACGGCTTTGAACCTTCCGCCTGAAGCCGTCTTTGACGTTGAGCAACACGGGGGAGCAACGCTCCGTTATCACCTGGCAGGTGGCAAAACCTTCATCATGACCTATGAACGGTCATCTTGTTCACACAGTGATGAGCAATCGCTGATTGAGATAGAAGGGTTGGAAGGGACCGTACGCTGGAGTTGGCCTACCTCGCGTGCAAGCATGACATTGACGCATAGCTATGATCGCGATGGGATGGTCGAGAGCAAAACAATGTCGTTTCCACCCCCTGGGCCAGATACTTTGAAATTTGGCGAGAAGCCACTGGCCTATTTTTACCGCCGTATGGTTGGTCAACCATCGTCGGCAGTCGTAAACGAGCAAGCTCTATTCAATTTTTCATGCATTAGCGCCATTTATGATTGTGCGCAATCTGGTCAGCCACAAACAATTGTGTGGGGAGAATAAAACGAACAAAAGCACGAGCAACACGAAAGGAATACACTATGCACGAGTCCAAAGTTGGCGTTGGCGTGATCGGCGTTGGAGGCATCAGTAGCCACGTCCATTTGCCAGGGTTACGGCTCAGCCCACAAGCAGAGATTGTGGCCCTTTGCGATAGCGACAGCGAGCGCTTGATGCAGCGGGCCAAAGAATACGAAGTGGCACATACGTTTTCATCATATGAAGAGCTATTGCAAGACCCAGCCGTCGATGCCGTCATCATCGCCACGCCTACTATCCTTCATGCTCCGATTGCGCTGGCCGCGATTGCCGCGGGTAAACATGTACTCGTTGAGAAGCAACTGGGCATGAGCTATGCCGAGACGGTGCAGCTGTACAAAGCAGCAGAAAAGGCGGGCGTACGGCACATGACAGCCTTTACCTATCGCTTCGTGCCAGCCATGCGCTATCTGAAGCATCTTGTCGGTCAGGGGACCATTGGCCTGCCGCGTCACCTGCGGGTTGCCCGCATACAGGATATTCGGGAAACGGACCTGGGCTGGCGTCAGCACGGTTCTCTGGCGGGATCAGGCGAGGTCGGAGATATGGGAGCCCATCGCATAGATTTCTGTCATGACGTGATAGGCCCCATTGCCCGCGTGGTCAGCGTGACGCGCACCTTTGCCCCACAACGTATCGGGCGTGATGGAAAACCAGTTCCTGCCGACGTTGAAGATTTCTCCATCTTTCTCGCGGAATTTGCCGATGGAGTGGGTGTAGAGCAGGGCACGGTCGCCTCGTTCGACCTGAGCAAAGTAGCGAAGGGCCGCGAGAACGGCGGGAGAGGACTTGACGAGTTCGAGGTGTACGGCACCGAAGGAACCTTGATCTATCATCTGCATCGTCCCCATGAGATACTTATCGGTCGTCCTAGTGGCACGTTAGAAACGGTCCAGGTCCCACGTGAGTTCCTCACCTATCCTGGTTCTCCGCGTGATCCTTTCGCGGGCGAGCCGACCACAACATTCCGCTATGATCAGGATATTGCTTTTATTCAATCTATTGTGGATGGTCACGGCGACCTGCCTAGCTTTTACAATGGTATGCGCTGCCAGGCTGTGATTGATGCCGTTTTGCAATCGGCGCAGCAGCGGCGTTGGGTTGACGTTGCTGATGTGCCGCCAGTGACCAGACCCATAGCCGCACAGACACCAGAGAAATTGGCATAACGCTACGTATTTGACATAGTGAGAAAAGGAGTGTGTCGTATGTCCTTTGAAATATTTAAGCTGGATGGTCGTGTTGCCCTGGTCACTGGGGGCAGTAGAGGATTGGGTCTGATGATGGCCCTGGCCCTGGCGGAAGCTGGCGCGGATGTCGTGGTGACAAGCCGACACAAGCAAAATGCAGAGTCAAGCGCCGCCGCTATTGCGCAGGCAACAGGGCGACGCGTCCTGGGAGTCGCCACTGATGTAACCGACGCCCAACAGATCAATGCGCTGGTTCAAACTACTTTGAACACGTTCGGACACATTGATATCCTGGTGAACAATGCAGGAATCAATATCCGCAAGCCCATGGAAGAATTCGACGAGGCCAGTTGGGACCTGGTGCAAACCACCAACCTGAAAGCTCCATTTCTCTGCTGCCAGGCTGTAGGCCGCCAGATGAAAGAGCAGCGGTCGGGGCGCATCATCAACGTGTCATCCATGTTGGGCATGGCAGCTTTACCCGAACGCAGCGCCTATTGTTCGAGTAAAGGAGGCTTGATTCAGCTCACAAAAGTGCTGGCCTTGGAATTGGCGGCCCATAACATCACGGTGAATGCGCTGTGTCCCGGCCCGTTCGCTACCGATCTCAATATTCCTGTCATCAATAACCCACAGGCCAATCAATACTTTCTCAATCATATTCCGCTGGGACGTTGGGGGCAACCGGAAGAGATCAAAGGCGTCATCACCTTTCTGGCCTCGGATGCATCCAGCTTCATGACGGGGGCAGCATTAGCCTTTGACGGTGGCTGGACAGCAGAATAAAGACAATAGTTCACGATAAAGAAAGGGAAATCTTGATGCGTATCGGCCTTGCCGTCTATGGCACAGTATTTACTATGGGCCTTCATTCAGAGTCGAATCGACCGACAATCAGTGTCCAGCAACTCATGGACCAGGCGCTTGCCGCTCATTTGCAGGGGGTGGAGATCCCTGTTTCTCTATTAAAGGATGCGGATATATCCGCTGTAGCGCAGGCAGCCAGGGCACGAGGATTGTTCATTACCCTCGCAACTGGCGGCTATACTGCCGGGCCACTTATCGAGGCCATTCACCTGGCCGCACAATTGAAGGCGGAAACAGTACGCACGGTAGTAGGGGGCGCGAAGATTGGTGGAGATCGCAGTCCCCTGACCGGTCGCTGGCCAGCGTTTCTGCAGGATGTTCTGACCAATTTAAAAGAGGCCACAGCGATTGCAGATAAGGTCGGGGTGAACCTTGCTGTAGAGAATCATCAAGACCTGGCTTCGGAAGAACTTCTCTGGTTGTGCGAGTCCATTGGTTCCACGCGCTTCGGCATCAACCTGGATGCAGGAAATCCCCTGGCAACTGCTGAAGAGCCGCTCGACTACTTCAGGCGTGTGGCTCCCTATCTGAAAAATGTGCATCTGAAAGATTACTACATCTATCTCAGTGAAGAGGGGTATCGTCTTGTACGCTGCCCACTTGGGCAAGGTGTGATCGACTTCCCCGCCTTATTCAAAATTCTGGCGACATCGTGCCCCAATGTTACAATGTCGATTGAGCTGGGGGCGCTAGAAGCTCGGCACATTCGGGTGCTGGCTGCTGACTACTGGCCCGATTATCCGCCCCGCTCAGCAGCACAGCTAGCCAACGTGTTACGTTTTGTGCAGGCCAACGCCAAACCTGTAGGTGATTGGCGCACCCCTTTTGAGCGAAAGGAGCCAGTGGAAGACATTATCGCCTACGAGCAGCAACAACTGGCCGCAAGTCTGGCCTATCTCAGCTATGTACAGGCACTCAACGCTCCGATGTAATGAATGATCAGACGGTTCGAGAGGATGCACCTATGATGGATGGACGCATTATTGATAGCCATGTGCACGTGTGGGATCCAACACAATTCAGCATGCCCTGGCTGGCCAATGATCCTTTACTACAGCGGCCCTATGACCTGGAGGAATACGGGGAAGCGACCAGAGACATTCCCATCGCTGGCCTGGTCGCTATCGAAGTAGATGTCGAGCCAGCAGAAGCGCTGCGCGAGGCACGCTGGCTCGCGAGTCTCGCCCGCAAAGCCCCCCGCATTCAGGCCATTGTTGCTGCCGCGCCACTAGAGCAAGGCTCGGACTGCCGCGCCCATCTGGAAGCCCTGGTGGCGTTGGGTCCAGGCCTCAAAGGCGTACGCCGCAACATTCAGGGTGAATCACTGGATTTTTGCCTCCAGCCCACTTTTCTCCAGGGGGTCCAGATGCTGGCGAAGTATGGCCTCTCCTTTGATATCTGTATCACCCATCGGCACTTGCCCAACGTCATCGAGCTGGTGCGCCAGTGCCCAGATACCGCGTTTGTGCTGGACCACGTGGGCAAACCAGACATCAAGCACGGGCAACTCTATCCCTGGCGAACTCATCTGGGAGAACTGGCAGCACTGCCAAATGTCCAGTGTAAAGTCAGTGGGATGGTGACTGAGGCTGATCATGAGCACTGGGAAGCGACAGACCTCGCTCCTTTTGTCCAGGCGGTGTTCGACACCTTTGGCGAAGACCGGGTGATGTTCGGCGGAGACTGGCCGGTCCTCTTGCACGCGGCAAGCTACCGGCGCTGGTATGAAGTTCTGGGTGAGTTGACCAATCACCTTTCACCCGCAGGCCAACGCAAGTTTTGGGGCGACAATGCCCGTCGCTTTTACCGGATAAATTGAGGATGCATAAAAAGTGATCTTCATGCTGCACCCAATTCTTCTGAATCTTCGCAAGGTTTTTGTTGCAACTGTTCCCACTTGATGAGCTGAAGACACTCCCGGCTAAAGCACGGGAGGTTCTGAGCGGTCCTTCCACGCTTCCAGCCTTCCTCGTCTGAGGAGGAAGCGTGGCTCTGGTGTTGGTTCGCGCGAGACTTTTGGGCTGAGGGGCTGCAGACGGACTCTGGCACGGGGAACACCCATGCGACGGCGGCAAGCACTGCCACGCGTTTGCCTGTTGTTGTAATCGCTCATGGACCGCCCGCAGGCGCGTCTCCGCACCTTCCCAGGGTACTACGTACCGGGTACATGAGGGCATGGGATCTGCTGCATCGAGATAGGCACACAGAAAGGCACTGTAGAGATCCCGTTGCACAGGACCTATGCCCCACCCG
>DATAYF010000594.1:0-7182 GCA_036272735.1 Ktedonobacteraceae bacterium | reverse complement strand
GTGACCATCTGAACAGACTGATTGTGCAGCGCCAAACGTCCTTGGGTGGCTTTCTGCAACGCAGCGCGTCCTGGCTATTTCAAATGGCGCATGCGAGCGTCTTTGTGGAGTGCCACGCATTCATTCCTGGACTGGTTGGTGGATTGGCCTTTGTACTGATTTTTGGGCTGCTTGATGCGCTAGGTACCATGCCGGAACATGGTGGAATACAAGTGACAGAGGCTCTAAGTTGGTCATGGAAGAACTTCCAACGAGTGCAGCTCCCCTCTCTGATCGTAGTGTTGCTTGCCGCGGTAGGCTTTGGCCTAGGTAAAGGTCTCGTCGATGGTTTCCTCATTGGCTCAGTCTTTGCGTTGGGATTCATCCTAATTGGTGGGGTATCAGGCGTACAAATCGACGAGCATACGCATATTCATCCTAACCAGGGAATACGGACATCAGGTTGGAATATGCTTCGCTTTGGACTCATAAGCTCATTCATTATCGGTCTGGTGGTTTTGCCAATCCTTGGCTTGATTCAAGGATTGAATATTGCCTTAAACATCAGCTTAGGCATTTGAAACATCAGCCCAGGCATTTGGCTGAGCTATGGCGCAAGGGCCTACCTAAACCATTATATTCTCCGATATCTCCTTTGGCGAAAGAAAAGTATACCCCTGCGTTACGTCCGTTTCCTGGAAGAAGCGCACTCATGCATTTTATTACAACGTGTCGGTGGAGGATACCGCTTCACCCATCCCCTCCTCCAAGAGTACTTTGCTTCACTAGCGATTTCTCTTGTGAGACCGTACCTTCCAACTTACAAAAAGGCATCGCATTTTCATAGCTGTTTAAAACAGGGAATAATCACGCACGTATTCTGCTCAATGTGAGGAATGAGAACATCAACTAGAAGAAAACCAGGGAACGACTTTGTTTAACGTCTACAGTAGGTACCCAAATGTGTTAAAGCCATTCACAACCGCTTGCAAGGAATTATAACGTATTACATAAGAGTACAAAGCCTTAAACGAAATAAAGTTGTGAACGTATCATTGCGGCTGAAGTGGTAATGGCTTGTGAACAGCCAAAGGAGCGTCCGATCAGCCACTGGTCAGGACGGGAAATTGCCGACGAAGTGAATCGTCGTGGGATTGTCAAACAGATTTCCCCACGGCATGCCTCTCGGGTTTTAAAAAAAGAGATCTCCAACCGCATCTGATCCATGGCCAAGCCTTTCAAATGAACGCATCAAGGGAAGGCTTTGACCGCGTAAACGGGTGGGGTATTTCAACCTTCATGTACTAGTGGGAATAACTGGTCAGGTGCATGTGTTGTGGCAAGTACGATGTAAGTTACTTACTACTAGTTAGAAAAAGAATCATCGGCATTTGAAAGCAGCATCACCTTCCCGGTCTGTTGCTACACAGAGGCAAATTTGCCCTTTATACGAAAAGAAAGCGGAACAGCATATGAAGGTTCTCTACACTGCTGAAGCAACCGTACATGGTGGACGAGAGGGAGAGGCTCACTCCTCAGATGGCAACCTGACTGTGAAGTTAAGCCCCCCAAAAGAGATGGGAGGACCAGGCGAGGGCACCAATCCCGAACAACTCTTTGCCGTCGGGTACGCGGCCTGCTTCCAATCGGCTCTTCTGCGAGTTGCACAACGTGAACATGTGGATGCAAGTCAGTCCACCATCACCTCCAGAGTGGGCATTGGGCCGAACGGGCAGGGTGGGTTTGGACTCGAAGTCGAACTGCGTGTTTCTATACCTGGAGTAGAGACAGTCATCGGCGAGAAACTCCTCGAACTCGCCCATCAGGTCTGCCCTTATTCTAACGCTACCCGAGGTAATATCCCTGTCAAACTCACCTTTGAGGAGCAATCGCTGGCTACCTTATAATAGAATGTGCCAGCAGCAAAGACCATTTGCTGCTGGCACATTCTATTATCTCAGAGGTTAGACTAAAATCCTGGAGAAAATGGGCAGGGAAGAAGTAGCTACGTTGCGACTGGCTCATTGAGGAACTGACACAGCGTTCCGACGTGCCACGCCGCCTGATCCAGACCTGGATTCAGAATGAGCAAATTTTCTCTTTGCTTGATGGACCCGATGAGGTCACCTCTTCTGCATTAAAGCTTATTAAGAGACAAATGTATGGAAAAGCTGGGTTTGCCCTGCTTCGCCAGCGTGTCCTTCACGCGCTGTAGATTATGTTTGTGTTTTGCCTGTAGCAGTGAGGCAAAAGTAGAGCGTCCGAGAAGAATCAATGTCCTCTCTTTTCCATCGCTCCTGATCTGCTCCGATGGTCGCTCGACAAAAACGAGCTGAACGCTGGACATAGTCTTCCCACTTTTCACCTGGTTCCTGTTCAATGGACGTTGTTCCCATGATGTAGGAGTGACCATGACGCCCCTCAGCATCTTTCTCCCAACCCTCCCATCCGAGAAGAGCCCAGTCGGCCTTCACAAGGATATCCAATGCTTGTAAAGCTTCGTCGTAGGGTAAGACAATTTCGCGCTCGGAAAGAGATTGGCTCCGCAATGTTTCGGGTAAGAGGTCAATATCTTCCATAGAGTTTTCTCCTCCTCTGCCGTACCAAGCTTACCATATTTCTAGCAAGCAGGCAGTAAGCCCCAACAGTGGCCATGAGCTATATTTGACTCAATTTACCACTACTCTTCCCTCCTTCTCCTCAAAAAAGCTCTTCTGTTATCTCACCAAGTTGACAATACCTTTGTGGCGAAGTAACATTTCGGCTTCACCAAGCGTGCCATGGTTATGGAGACGAAGAGCCTTCAATTCACTTCTCTCCTCTCCAGAAAGGAGCCAGACAATGGCAAAAGGCAGAGGATCTGGAAAAGGTGCATCGGGAGGCAAGGGCAGTGGTTCCAGCACATCTGGCCCGTCGAAATCAGATGCTTCGCGCATCCAGAGTGCAGCAGACTGCAATGCTGCATCGAGAACGACGACGAGCGGCTTCTCCGAACGCACTCAAGCGACCTCCTTCCAGTTCCGACCCCAGCCGACGCAGTTGTCTTGCTTATGAGCGTAAAAACAGGAGATCTTGCTATTGAGAAGGTGAGACATGCCATGATGAGAAACTACCGTATGCTTGCCAGCCGGTCCGACGGACGTCGTCGTCTGGAAACTCGGGTCACCGGTTTGGCACTGCTCAGCGACCCCATGTTGAATCGCGGGACCGCCTTTACAATGGAGGAACGAAAGGAGTTGAACCTGGTTGGCCTGCTTCCGGCCGCGGTTACGACCATCGACGAACAGGTCAAGCGCTCGTATGCTCAGTACCAGCAACAGCCGGATGATCTGAGCAAAAACATTTTTCTGACCGCATTACAGGACCGCAATGAGGTGTTGTTCTATCGGCTGCTCTCCGAACACCTCTACGAGATGTTACCGGTGGTCTATGATCCTACCATCGCCAAGGCCATTGAACACTACAGTCACGAATATCGGCGTCCACGCGGGGTCTACCTCTCGATTGACCATCCTGAAGACATCGAAGCATCGTTTCGGGATGTCGGTGCCGGACCCGATGAGATTGACCTGATTGTGGCGACCGATGCGGAAGAAATCCTCGGCATCGGGGATTGGGGGGTTGGTGGTATCGATATCTCCGTTGGCAAGCTCGCCGTCTATACGGCTGCTGCCGGCATTGATCCGGCCCGCGTTATTCCGGTCATGCTCGACGTCGGGACGAATCGGGAAAGCCTGCTCAATGACCCGTTCTACCTGGGCAATCGACACGCCAGGGTTAGCGGGGAGCACTACGATGCCTTTATCAACGCGTATATCAAGACCGCGACGAACCTGTTCCCGCATGCCATGCTACACTGGGAAGACTTTGGACCCAGTAACGGACGACGCATCCTGGAGCAGTATCGTCAGCAGATCTGCACCTTTAATGATGACATGCAGGGAACTGGAGTAATCACCCTGGCCGCCTTGTTCTCCGCTGTGCAGGTTGCTGGGCAACCGTTGCGTGATCAACGTGTGGTCATCTTTGGCTCAGGAACAGCGGGGATCGGCAATGCCGATCAGATCCGTGCGGCCATGATGCGTGAGGGCTTATCGAAAGAAGAGGCCACACGGCGCTTCTGGTGTGTCGATATTCAGGGCTTGCTGACCGATAACATGGGCGACGTACTGCGAGACTTCCAGGTTCCCTACGCGCGGCCCGAAAGCGAGGTCAGCAGTTGGAACCACGACATGCCGGGTGGAGGCATCAGCCTGGCCGAGGTGGTACGTCGGGTCCATCCTACCGCCCTGATTGGAACGTCAACGGCTCCGGGGACCTTTACGGAAGCCATCGTCAAAGACATGGCGGCCCATACCGAGCGTCCTATCATCTTCCCGCTGTCCAATCCCACCTCACTGATGGAGGCCAAGCCCCCCGATCTCATCACCTGGACCGATGGACGTGCGCTCATTGCCACAGGTGTTCCATGGCATCCAGTCACCTATAAGGGCGTGACCTACGCCATTGGTCAGGCCAATAACGCGCTGGTGTATCCAGGTCTGGGGCTAGGAACGATTGTGGCGCGAGCGCGTCATGTGAGTGATGGCATGCTCATGACAGCAGCCAGGGCCGTGGCGGGCCTGGTCGATGCGCATCTACCTGGAGCGTCCCTACTGCCCCATGTGGAGAACCTGCGCGCGGTCTCAGCCACCGTCGCTGTGGAGGTCGCGAAAACGGCCGCCGCCGAAGGGCTAGCTGCTACGCATCTCGCCAATGTCGTGCAGCAGGTGCAAAACGCCATGTGGCAACCGGTGTACCCGCAGATTCTCATCAGACAGGAGGCCATAGTATGACAACACGACGCAAGAGCAACACCAGGCATGATGGGCAGGTCACCACGATACGCGACCTGCCCATCGGAACTGGGGAAACGGGCACCCGCCTGGAGTCCGACTCCATGGGTACCATCGAAGTTCCGGCGGAGCATTATTGGGGGGCGCAAACGCAGCGCTCGCTCATCCACTTCTCGATCGGAGACGATCGCATGCCCAAAGCGGTCTACCATGCCTATGGGTACGTGAAGAAGGCGGCGGCTATCGTCAACGCCGAGGAAGGGAAACTGCCCAGGGACAAAGCGGACTTGATTAGCAAGGTGGCCGATGAAGTCATCGCCGGCAAGCTTGACAGTGAGTTCACCCTCTATGTATGGCAGACAGGTTCGGGCACCCAATCGAATATGAACGTCAATGAGGTGATCTCTAACCGCGCGATCCAACTGGCTGGTGGGAAACTTGGGAGCAAATATCCCATTCATCCCAACGACCACGTCAACATGTCGCAGTCCTCCAATGACACCTTCCCCACGGCGATGCATATCGCGACGGTGCTGGAGTTTACGGACCACCTCATCCCACATGTGGAAGCGCTCATTCAGGCGATGTGGGAGAAGGCGCAACAGTGGGTGGATGTCATCAAGATTGGACGCACCCACCTGCAAGATGCTACACCACTGACCGTCGGGCAGGAATGGTCAGGGTACGTGACCCAGATCAAGGATGCCCTCGATCTCGTGAAACGGTCCATGAACGGGCTCTACCAGCTCGCGGCTGGTGGCACCGCGGTGGGAACGGGACTCAATGCGCCTCCCGACTTTGGCCCCAGGATCGCCGCGGAGATCGCGCGTCTGACCGGTCGTCCCTTTGTCAGCGCGCCCAACAAATTTGCCGCGCAGGGGTCCCTCGATGCCATGGTCAACGCAAGCGCGGCGCTACGTGGGCTCGCAGTGACACTCATGAAGGTTGCCAATGATATCCGTTGGCTCGGGAGTGGTCCTCGCGCAGGCATCCACGAATTGAACCTGCCAGCCAACGAACCGGGCTCTTCGATTATGCCAGGCAAGGTCAACCCGACGCAGGAAGAGGCGATGGTCATGGTGTGTATCCAGGTCATCGGCGATGATAGCGTGGTCGCTTTCGCTGGCTCGCAAGGCAACTTCGAACTGAATGCGATGCGACCGATTATCATCAACAATGTGCTGCATTCTGCTCGCATCCTGGGGGATGACTGTGAGAAGCTGCGCCAATACGGTATTGAAGGCATCACGCTGGATACCGAGAGGATCAGCAAGTACGTCAACGAATCACTGATGCTCGTGACAGCCCTGAGCCCGGCAATCGGCTACGATAAGGCTTCTGCCATCGCGCACAAAGCATTTAACGAGAAGAAGACATTACGTGAAGCAGCGCTTGCCAGTGGGGACATCAGCGCCGATGATTTCGAGAAGATCGTCGTACCTGCCCATATGGTCGGCGATCCCCACAAGGACCTGCAGGAAACTCGAAACGTGTTGACGCAATAACATTGCAGGTATAACCTGTGTGTACCACGGGTGTAGATCATTCACTGAAGACTCCCCGTGCTAAAGCAACGGGGGTTCTGAGCGGTCCTTCCACGCTTCCAGCCTTCCTCGTCTCAGGAGGAAGAGTGGCTCTGGTGTTGGTTCGCTCAGACTTTGAGGCGGACGGACTCTGGCACGGGGGATGCCCATGCTTCGGGGCAAGCATTGCCCTTCATTTGCCCGTTGTTGCAATCGCTCATGTACCGCCCGCAGGCGCGCCTCCGCACCTTCCCAGGGTACTGCGTACCGGGTACATGAGGGAATGGGATCTGCTGCATCAAGATAGGCGGCAAGGAACGCGGAATACAGATCCCGTTGCACGGGACCTATGCCACACGCGCAGGTGTGCCAGCGCTGCGACAGCGGCTTCTTCACCCGCTGTCCACAGCCATGACAAAATTGGCTGAGTCGGGTGGTGCGCGTGGAGACTTCGAGCAGGGTGCCGCCCGTGCTTGCAACGGTGCGTCTCAATCGCTCAACAAACATCCCTGGGGCTCGCAGTCTCACGCTTTTGCCATACTGTTTCTGCCAGGCTTTATAGCTGATCTTTTCGAGGACGATGGTGGTGCCGATGCGCACGATTTCATGCGCCATGCGCCCATGCAGGCTTTGGCGATGGGCTGCCAGTTTGCGTTCTCGTTGTGCCTTACGCCGGCGCGTGCGCTCGTAGTTGTGGCTCTTCTTCCACAGCAGGCGTTGCTTGCCCCGTCGCTTGATGCGTCCTTTTTCGTCGTAGTGCTCCGGATTGGCGGCCCGGCGCTGCCGATCCATCTGGCGCTGCAGTCGCCTGATGGCTTGTGCATCAGGAGCAAGCTCCGCACCCA
>DATAYF010000593.1:0-11110 GCA_036272735.1 Ktedonobacteraceae bacterium | reverse complement strand
GTTGTATAGCCAGGTTCCGTTTCCTTCGCACGCTTCCTGGTTGTGGGTGCTGCACAATAAGGACATTTCATCGGGTGAGGCTTTCCTTTTGCATTCCTTATTGGGAATAAGAAGAACAGAAGCCTGGCTCTGTGCCAAGATGTTGTTTCAGTTCTGACAGAACCGCCCTGCTTGACAAGGTGAAAGTATCAGCGATATGTTACCAGTTATGAATGGGAATCCTGTCCGGTACCCGTTATTTTAGACAGAACTAGAAGGTAAGGAGCGCAGGAGCGCAGGAGAACGGATGAGGCTTTCGGGCATCGTGGCAAAAGAAGAAAGAGGGGGAGGACACAATGACAGACCGTACAAAGCAGAAGCTGATTTTTTCACTGAAGAGTTGGCTGTTCACCCCTGGAACCAGGTCGGACCGCTTTGAGCGTGCGGCAGACGTTCATGCTGACGCCTTGATCATCGATCTTGAAGACGCAGTGGCTCCGTCAGCAAAAAGCGAAGCCCGCGCTGCAGCGATCGCTTACCTTAGCACTCTTCCTGAAGACCATCTTCCCTGTGCACTTCGAATCAATGCCCCGAATACGAAGGTCGGTTTCGACGACCTGCAGGCTCTCTTGGGCGCTAGAGCCGAACCGGATTACCTGATCCTCCCGAAATGTGATTCTTCCGGCACGATCAGTCTGGTCGACGGCCTGCTCAGGGAAGCTGGAAAATCGACAGAAATCATCGCATTGATTGAAACGGTGAAAGCCGTCGCTGCTCTGGAAGAGATGGCGAGCCACCATCCGAAGCCAGTTGCATTGCTCTTCGGTGCAGCCGATATGGCAGCCGATCTCGGTGCAGAAGCAGCATGGGAACCCCTGCTCTTCACAAGATCGCGCATTGTTCAGGTTGGGGCCTTGACGGGGATCACCACCCTGGATTCACCCTACTTCAATCTTTCTGATGAGCCTGGCCTGCGGCAAGAGACAAAGGTCTCGGCCAGTCTTGGCTTCCATGGCAAATGCGCTATCCATCCGGGACAGATCCAGACGATCAATGAGGTCTTGACCCCGACCGAAAAAGAAGTTGCTTGGGCACGGCGAGTGATCGCGGTCAATGTCCAGGGCGTAGGTTCTGTCGATCACCAGATGGTTGATGAAGCCATTGCGCGCAGAGCGAGACTGATTCTTGCAAGAGCTGGAGAAGCAACTTCGTGACGACTCCCCACGGATAAATCCGGGGGCTTCTCAGCAAACCGAAGCTCGCTGAAGGCTCCGTCCGAGCCCATGATGCTTTGCTCTCTTGTGTGAAAGGCGGCTTGTGGGCTCTTAAAGACCTTTCGAGAGGTACAGGAACACTTGTACGCAAGCGCTTTCACGCAAGGGAACGATTTACCTTGCAACCAGCAAACACTTTTAAGTTGTGTATGTACCAAAACACCTGTTCTATTATAGCAGAGAGGATAGTTCTCGTCAAGGAGACTATACCCCCAACCACCCTATCCACCCGAAAAGGACTTGCTTCTATCCCATGCCTCAAGGCAGGGGTTTTACGCTCGATCCGATAAACATCACGTGCAGTCATACCATTGCTCGCAGAGAAGAGAACTGAGAAGGAGAACTGCTATGAAACAGCCACTGTCGGCATATCGAGAGATCGGTCCGAAGCGCTACCGGGAAACCAATGGTTTGTATTACGAAGACTTCGAAGTGGGTGACACGTTCGAGCACCGTCCCGGCAGAACCATCACCGATGTCGACAACATCTGGATGACACTGCTCACGATGAATGTGCAACCCGTTCACTTCGACGCCACGTACGCTGCACAGACCGAATGGAAAAAGATGCTGGTCGATAGCACCCTGACGCTCGCACTTCTCACGGGAATGAGCGTGCGGACGGTGAGCGCCAAGGTGGTTGCCAACCTGGGATGGTACAAGGTAAAAGCCACGCACCCCGTTTTTGCGGGAGATACGCTCTATGCGGAATCCACCGTGCTGTTCAAGCGTGAATCGAAAAGCAGACCGACGCAGGGCATCGTCACGGTGAGCACGCGCGGGGTGAACCAGGATGGCATCGAAGTGATGAGCTTCGAGCGTACCATGCTGATGTACAAACGAGGGCACTCACCGGAAACCGCCGCAAACTACTAGCGAGGCAGGGCGGCGATCCCCCAGCGTCGCGAAGCCGCGAGGAGGATTGATGATGTACGAAGAGCTCTATCGCACAAAGCTCACGGATGCTGAGACGGCTGTCTCCCAGATTGCCAGTGGGAGTAGTGTCGCTTTAGGCATGGCGATGTCGCAGCCACCTGCTTTGATGCAAGCGCTGGCAGACCGGGCCAGGGCGGGAAAAGTGGACGATGTGAAACTGTACTACTTCCAGTCAGAAGACCAGCTGCAACGAACCTTGCTGCGCTATGAGCTCATGGGAAGAATCAAACCGTTTTGCCTGTTCCTGGCTGTGGCGGAACGCGATCTGATTAAGCAGGGAGAGCAGGACGGGGGGCGCAAGGTGGTCTTTTTCGTGCCGAATCATTTTAGCCAGTCCATCCGGATCTTCGCGGAGAACATTCCCATCGAGACCTTTCTGGTGGCCGTCTCGCCCATGGATCGCAACGGGTATTTTACCTTTGGAACCAACAACGACTACACCGCTACCGTGGCCCGGCAGGCCAGGAGGCTGATTGTTGAGGTCAATCGACACATGCCACGGGTGTTCGGACGATCCCTCCTGCATGCCTCAGAAGCGGATGCCATTATCGAGCACGATGCGCCGCTGCCAGTGCTGGCCTCCAAGCCAATCACCGCCGAGGAACAAGAAATCAGTCAGCGCATCGCGGAGCTCGTGCCAGAGCGGGCCTGCCTCCAGATGGGCATCGGCGGGCTCCCGAACGCCGTCTGTTCCGCGCTTCTGGATCGCAAAGACCTGGGAATCCATACCGAGCTGCTGTCCCCCGGCTTAGTGAATCTCATCAAGCATGGCGTCGTGACGAATCGCTGGAAGACCACGGATCCAGGCAAAAGCGTCTTTACGTTCGCGATGGGCGACCAGGATTTCTATGATTTCATCCACGACAATCCTGCCATCGAGAGCCACCCGGTGGATTATGTGAACAATCCAGCCGTCATCGCACAGAACGACCGGGTGGTCTCGGTGAACGCCACCATTGAGATGGACCTGACCGGAGCCTGCAATTCCGAGTACCTGAAAGGGCATCAGTACAGCGCGACTGGCGGTCAACTTGACTTTGTGAGAGGCGCCTATGCTTCACGAGGTGGTGTGTCGATCATCGCGTTTCCTTCTTCCATCGGCAACGGCAAGATCAGCAAGATTGTCCCGCACCTCGCCGGTCCAGTCACGACGCCTCGGACGGACGTCCAGTATGTGGTCACGGAACGAGGCATGGCGAACCTGAAAGGCCTGTCTTCGACCAAGCGGGCCCACGCGCTGATCGGTTTGGCTCACTCTGCGTTTCAAGAGCAATTGACCGCCGCTGCGAAAGAGATGCACCTCATCTAGTTACTACGTCAATTTGAGATCAGAACGGCAAGATCGTTATCACGTTGAAACAGACCTTCATGGTGTACAAACGGGACCATACGCCAGAAGATAAGTGAGGTCCCACAGTCTATCATAAATGGTAGAGGCGGTCGAGCGGATCCAGCCTATAACTGAAGGAGGAACGAGTATGGCGCAACTTAACGGAGCACAGGTTACGTGGTTGGGACATGCCACATTCAAGGTGACAACGCCCCAGAACAAGGTGATTTTGATTGATCCCTGGATTGAAGGGAATCCTAAGAGTCCGGCTGAAGCCAGACAGCTCGACAAAGTGGATTTGATCCTGGTCACGCATGGACATTCCGATCACATCAATGATGTCGTACCGACCGCGCAGAAGTTTCATTCTCAAGTGGTGGCTATGGTGGAGACCGCAGGCTGGATCGGCTCGCAGGGCGTCGAAAATGTGATCGGCTTCAATATCGGAGGCAGTGTGAACGTACAGGGGATTACCGTTTCCATGACCCCGGCATTCCACTCTTCAGGCATCCGCGGCAAGGGAGAGGAGACGGTGTATGGAGGAGAGCCAGTCGGATATGTGATCGAGTTGGAGAACGGTCTCAAGTTGTATCATGCGGGCGACACCTGCGCTTTTGGAGACATGCAATTGATTCGTGAACTGTACGCGCCTGATATCGCCATGCTGCCAATCGGCGATTTTTATACGATGGGACCGAAAGGGGCGGCGCTCTCTGCGCGTTTGCTGGGCGTGAAGCATGTCATCCCAATGCACTACGGCACCTTCCCCATCCTGATTGGCATGCCAGCACAATTGAAGGACGAATTGCACAAACTGGGCCTGGAGAGCGTCGAGGTGATCGAAATGACGCCGGGGCGGACCATCAAGTAGCGAAGGCTTAGCCTCGATGAGGTCGAGAACACTCATAGCATGTGAAACATGAGAGAGCCTGATCGGGCAAGAGGAAAGGAACGCAACCATGGCTTCTACCGTCGTTGATTCGCTCATCTTCCGCGATATCTTCAGCACGGAGGAGATGCGTCGCATCTTCTCTGATGAATATCGAGTGCAACGGTACCTCGATATCGAAGCGGCTCTTGCAAAGGTACAGGCTCGTCTGGGCATCATTCCGCAAACCGCTGCCGATGAGATCGCGGCCCACTGCCATGTCGAACAACTCGATCTGAACACACTCAAAACGCAGACAGAAGCCATTGGCTATCCTGTTCTGCCAGTCGTGCAACAACTCGTGGCTCTCTGCTCCAATCAAGCGGGCCAGTATTGCCACTGGGGGGCAACCACCCAGGATATCACCGACACAGCAACGGTCCTGCAAATGCGCGCGGCACTCGTCTTGATCGAGCAAGACCTCGCAACCATTGCTGATCATCTGGCAGCGTACGCCCGCCGTTATCGCGATACACCCATGGCCGGGCGCAGCAACTTGCAGCAGGCTGTTCCGATCACCTTTGGCTATAAAACGGCAACCTGGCTGGCGGCCATCGAACGGCACCGCCAGCGTTTGCAAGAAATACGCCCTCGCGTGCTGGTTGGAGAGTTTGCAGGAGCGGCTGGGACGCTAGCCTCGCTGGGAAACGATGGGCTCTCTGTTCAGGCAGCGTTACTGGCCGAGCTCGAACTAGGACAGCCCGAGATCGCCTGGCATACCCAACGTGACCGTATCGCTGAGGTCGCCTGCTTCCTGGAACTTGTCACTGGCACGCTGGGCAAGGTGGAAACCGATGTGAAGTTGTTGATGCAGACGGAAGTTGGCGAAGTGCTGGAACCCTACGCTCCCGGTCGTGGCTCCAGTAGCACGATGCCTCAGAAGCGCAATCCCATTGCCAGTAACTTTATACACGCCTGTACAGCAATGGTTCGCCAACACGTGGCCGCCTTGCTTGATGCAATGGTTGAGGATCATGAACGTGCGACCGGCCCCTGGGAAATTGAATGGATCGCGCTTCCAGAGATCTTTCTTCTGACAGCGGGCGCTTTGCGGCAGGCTCGCATGATCCTCGCCGGGCTGGAGGTCCCCATCCAGAACGGATGCGCGCGAACCTCAATCTCACCAACGGCTTCATCTGCACCGAGGCAGTGATGATGGCCCTGGCGCCACTTCTGGGGCGTCAGGTCGCACATGATCTTATCTACGTCATCAGTCGGCAAGCGAGTAGCAGCAATCAGCCACTGCTCGATCTGCTGGTGCATCATGAGATGATCAGAACGGTCTTTGATCGCGATGCCCTGGAGAAGTTGCTTGATCCAGCGAACTACCTGGGCTTGTCAGGTGAAATGGTTGATCGGGTCCTGGCGCAACGAGCAGCGAACGCGGAGGCTTCGCCTGAGCACGAAGGCTCAGAGGTTGCCCCTGAATAAGCGAAAGGAGGACATCATCTATGACACAGCAAAATACTCATGCACAACCACATGACGATGCGGTGCAGAGAGCAACCGCACGTGCAGGCTCCCCGCCTCTGACGCAAGTCCAGGCCCTGGCCAGGTACGCCGCCCGTGCCACCTTCGACGATCTCTCGCCCGCCTCGCGCCAGCAGTTGCCGGTCCACATTCTGGACTCGTTGGGCTGCTGCATCGCCGCCTTGGGCGCTGGCCCGGTCCAGGCCTGCCGCGAGCAGGTCGCCGACTTCGGGGGAAGCGGCCCGTGTGTGCTAATCGGCGGCGGGAAGGCCAACCCGATCTACGCGGCGTTCTGGCACACCGCCCTGGTGCGCTACGTCGACTTCATGGATAACTTCCTGGCCCCAACCGAGACCTGCCATACCGCCGACAATTTCGGAGTGGCGCTGACCGCGGCCTCGTATGGAGGCGGCAGTGGGCGCGACCTGATGCTCGGGGTGGCGCTGGCCTACACGGTGCAGTCGCGCCTGGTGGATCACGCCAACTTCATGACACGCGGCTTCGACCACACGACGCAACTCGCCTTCTCGCACAATGCCGCCGCCGGTCGCCTGCTCGGGCTGAGCGAACAGCAGATCGCCCATGCCATCGCCACGGCAGCCAGCAGCGACGCCTCGCTCGCCGTCATTCGAGCCAAGCCGCTGTCGCAGTGGAAGGGTTTGGCCTCAGCTCAATCGGCGCTGGGCGCCATGAACACACTATTTCTGGCCCGTCGCGGCGTGCAGGGACCGCTGCAGGTGATCGAGGGACCCAACGGCATCGACCACCTGCTGGGTATGCAAGTGCATATTGAGTGGGACACGCAAGGCTACGAGGGGGTCGTGGAGAGTACGATCAAGAAATACAACTCGGAGATCCACACACAATCGGCCATTTACTGCATGATCGAGCTAGCCAGGCAGCACAAGGTCAACGCCAGCAAGGTGGTCTCGATCGAGGCGGAGGTAACCCAAATCTGCTACGACTTCACCGGTGGTGGCCGCTACGGCATGGACAAAGTGGTGCGGACCAAAGAGCAGGCGGATCACAACCTGCCATACCTGCTGGCCGTGGCCTTGCTCGACGGGGACGTCACGCCGGCGCAGTTCACCCCGGAGCGCATCATGAGAGCCGACGTGCAGGCCCTCCTGAAAAAGGTGGTGGTCCGACCGAACCAGGACTACACAGAACAATACCCGCGCAACATACCTGCGAAGATCACGGTCCGCCTGCAGGATGGGACCACGATCGAGCATGAGGTGCAGGACTACCCAGGCCTGCCTTCGCATCCGTTGAGCTGGCAGGACGCGGCCGAGAAGTTCGACCGCCTCATCGCCGGGCGCATAGACGATACGCTGGGCCAGGAGATCAAGGAGGCGGTGCGCACCCTCGAAGGTACCCAGGTCAAGGATCTCATGGAACTGCTTAGTCGAGTGCAAGTGGTGCAATGAGATGGTGAGGGGGCAGGAGCTGGTAAGCCTCAAGCAGCTCTTTTTTCCTCTGCTCGGCGTCTGTCCAGATCTGTAAATTTGGCAATATCCGATACAATACTAAAAAATGGAGATTGTTTTCACGCCATGAATCGGAAGGGGAGACCATGCGTATACATTGTAAAGTCCTGGTGGACTGCATCACCGAGAGTATACTGCTCGCTGGGTGGAGGCGTAGCCATGATTCATACTGAAGAAGCAAATAATGATCTCCGGCAGGCGGTACGCGAACTGTGCCGGCGATTCCCGGTGAGCTATTGGCGGGAACTGGACCAGCAGCGTGCCTACCCCGAGGCTTTCGTCCAGGCCATGACGGAAGCGGGGTATCTGGGAGCTTTGATTCCGAAGGAATACGGCGGCCTGGGGATGAGCCTGGTTGAGGCGTCGATCATTCTTGAGGAGATCAATCGGTCCGGTGGCGTTGCTGGCCCCTACCATGCCCAGATCTATACCATGGGCACGCTGCTCCGGCATGGTTCGGAAGCGCAGAAGCGGGCGTATCTGCCGAAGATTGCCCGCGGCGAGCTGCGCCTGCAGGCGTTTGGCGTGACTGAGCCGGAGGCCGGCACCGACACGACCAGCATTACGACGACGGCGATCCGCCAGGATGACCGCTACATCGTCAATGGGCGGAAGATCTTTATTTCACGTGTCCAGCACTCCGATCTGATGATTCTTCTGGCTCGGACGACGCCGCTCGATGAGGTCAAGAAGAAGTCCCAGGGACTCTCGGTTTTTCTCGTTGATCTGCGTGAGGCGATCGGCAACGGGCTGATCGTAGAGCCTATACGGGTCATGATGAATAACGAGACCAACGAGCTGCATTTCGATCATGTTGCGGTCCCGGTCGAGAATCTGATTGGCGTGGAAGGAGAAGGATTTCACTACATCCTGGATGGCATGAATGCCGAGCGCATCTTGATCGCCGCCGAATGCATCGGCGATGGCCGCTGGTTTATTGAACGGGCAACGCAGCGGGCCAGAGAGCGCCGCGTCTTTGGGCGTCCCATCGGCCAGAACCAGGGCATCCAGTTTCCCATTGCTCAGGCACATATCCATGTGGAGGCAGCCGACCTCATGCGTTTCCAGGCAGCCGACCTCTTCGAGCAGGGTGAGCCATGTGGGGCCGAAGGCAACATGGCCAAGCTGCTGGCTGCCGACGCTTCCTGGGAGGCCGCTAATGTCGCGATGCAGACGTATGGCGGCTACGGGCTGGCCGCCGACTACGATATTGAGCGAAAGTTCCGCGAGACCAGACTGTATCAGATAGCTCCAATCTCGACGAACCTGATCCTTTCCTATGTCGCCGAGCATGTGCTCGGCCTGCCGAGGTCGTTCTGATGTTGCCATTAGCAGGCATCACCATTCTATCGTTTGAGCAGGCGGTCGCAGCCCCGTTTGCCACGCGCCAGCTAGCCAACCTGGGAGCACAGGTTATTAAGATCGAGCGCCCAGGCGTCGGCGACTTCGCGTGGGATTACGATGAAACGGTGCGTGGAATGTCAAGCTATTTCGCCTGGCTCAACCGCTCCAAGGAGAGCCTCACGCTTAATCTTAAGCATCCAGAGGCCGAGAGAATTATCCCCAGCCTTCTAGAGGGCGCGGATGTGTTCGTACAGAATCTCTCTCCGGGAGCCACCGAGCGGCTGGGTTTGGGGGCCGCGGCGCTCGCCAGGCGCTATCCTCGTCTCATCATTTGCGACATTTCCGGCTATGGTTCCACGGGGCCCTACCACGACAAAAAGGCGTATGACCTGCTTGTGCTGTGTGAGACGGGGCTTGTTTGCGTGACGGGAACGCCCGAGACGCCGGCGAAAATTGGTATCTCTATTGCTGACATTGCAGCAGTCATGTATGCCTTCACGGGGATTCTCACGGCGCTCTACCAGCGCGAACAGACGGGCCAGGGGACGATGCTCGAAGTTTCGCTCTTCGAGGCGCTTGGGAAGTGGATGAGCAATCCCGCGTACTTCACGGCATATGGCGGCACGCTGCCGCCTCGTACGAGGGCGTGCCACGCGACCATCGCGCCCTATGGCCCTTTCCGCGCCGGCGATGGCAAGCAGGTCAACCTCGGTATCCAGAATGAGCGGGAGTGGGCACGGTTTTGTGCAATCGTACTCGAAGGGCCCGAGGTTGCGGCCAATCCGCGCTTCGAGAGCAACGTCAAGCGAGTAGCCAACCGCGAGGCGCTGCACGCTGTAATCGGCACCGTGTTCAGCCAGCTCACTGTCGAACCGGTTATCGAACGGCTGGACCGGTCGCTGGACCGGTCGCAGATCGCCAATACCCTCCTGAACTCGCTGCCGGAATTCTGGGATCATTGGCGGCCCGGCGTTGCCGATCCATCTGACTTCGCAGAGGTTAAATGGAAGAGCGGGCTGTGCCAGGACCAGATCAAGGTCGTCGAATGCTTTTTGCGCTAGGGGATAGATTTCTATCGTGTAAGGACCAACGTTTCGCTCCTCGAACCATGCTGGATCGGGGTCATCGGGAGTGACGATACACAGATCAATGTCACTTCCTGGTAAGAGTCTTCTGTATTGTGCAACCGATCCCTGGATGAATGCACCGATGCAAGGACGACCTTGCTCTTGCCACCAATGGAGTGTGGTAGTAAATGACCCGAAGAGTGAGCAGCTTTTGCCCAAAAGAGCAAGCTTCTGCCCGAAGAGTGAGCAGTTCATCTATTGGCTACAAGAAAAACCGCTTGAGATGCGGATCGTTCTGGATCGTTTCTGTAAATTCGCTTGCGAATTTTGATGAGTGAGCAGTTCTTACTCTCTCTCGCAAGCACGTGCTTAGGAATATCTCCCTGCGGGATTTCCCGTAGTGTGTCAAGGGGAAGGAGAGCTTTTCGCCTCCCTCTTTCAGAAGATCATGAGGGATCACTTGAGGGACATTTCAAAGAGACTTGCAAAAAGTTCCACATTGCAGTATACTGAGTAAGTACTCAATCTTTTATATGTGCGGTGGGATGATATGGCAAGGCCAAAAAGTAAAGACAAACGCGACTCCATCATTGCGGCAGCCACTGAGGCTATTGCAGAGCAGGGCCTGGGTGTCTCTACGTGCAAAATTGCTCAATTAGCCGGTGTTGCAGAAGGATCACTGTTCACCTACTTTGCAACCAAAGAGATCCTGTTTAATGAACTGTTTGTGGAGCTGAAGCTCAAAGAGCGGGAGAACGTCATGCACGATTATCCCTTTCATGCAAGCTTGCAGAACCGTGCTCGTCACATTTGGGACAAGTATGTTCGTTTAGGCATCACCTATCCGAGCAGATACAAGGTCATTACTCAATTAAGCGTCTCCCATCACATCAGCGAACAGACCCGGCGCGAGTGTGAAGGATACGAAGCGGTTAATGCGATGATGAAAGAAGTTCTGGCCGGAGGCTCGCTCAAAGATCAGCCACCTGAGTTTGGTGTGGCCCTGCTCATCTCTCTGATGAATATGACGATTGAGTTCATCATCCAACATCCTTCAGAGGCAGATACCTTCTGGGATGCTGGCTTTACTGCGTTCTGGAATGCGGTGACGCACACCTAAAAAATTTTCCCCTGTTTAATGAGTGTTTAATCACACATTTATCGGGGAAATACGGGAAATACGACGACATTTGTTAGACAAACTATTCGATCAATAAAGGAGATTTCGATGCCTTTAAACGCCTATATTACCTTTGGAAGATCTGGCTTGCGTGTGAGCCCTTTTGCCCTTG
>DATAYF010000592.1:0-3469 GCA_036272735.1 Ktedonobacteraceae bacterium | reverse complement strand
GGATACCTTGTTGCATGCTTTGCCCTTTTTTCACAGTCATAGTCATGGCGAGGCGCAGGTAGATAGTGCGCTGGAGGGCAGCAACCGTGGCATGTGGGCATTGAAGGTCTCGCTGCTAGGTTTAGGGATTACCGCCATTTTTCAACTGGTCATCGCCCTGTTTAGTGGAAGTGCAGGTCTGTTGGCTGATACCATTCATAATTTCTCCGATGCCTTGACAGCTATTCCGCTCGGCATCGCCTTCTGGTTGGCAAGGCGTCCACCAAATCGTCGCTATACGTATGGGTATGGGCGAGCCGAGGATCTCGCTGGCATTATTATCGTCTTCGTTATTTTTGTGAGTTCTTTACTGGCTGCCTATGAAAGCATCATGAAATTGCTGCACCATCAAGCGTTACAGCATGTCTGGTGGGTGGTCGCTGCGGCCATCGTTGGCTTTATCGGCAATGAAGCTGTTGGTATCTTTCGTATGCGGGTTGGGCGTGAGATTGGTTCGGCGGCGCTGGTGGCTGATGGGCAGCATGCACAGGCTGATGGCTTGACCTCACTGGCCGTGATCCTGGGAGCCATAGGAACGTTGCTTGGCTTCCCTTTAGCTGACCCTATCATTGGCCTATGCATTACGATTGCCATTCTCTTTATCGTCAAGGATACTGCTGTAACCATGTGGCGCAGGCTTATGGACGCGGTTGATCCTGCGCTGGTGGACCGTATCGAGAAGGAAGCCGCTGCGATACCAGGCGTTCAGGATGTGCATGCCGTGCGCGTGCGCTGGGTGGGGCATAAGCTTCAGGCGGAGATACACGTCACAGTAAACGAAGATGTATCTGTATCCGAAGGACATCGTATTGGTGAGCTGGTCCGGCACGCGCTGTTCCACGCGCATCCCAACTTTTCCTATATTATTGTGCATACCGATCCGTGTGGGCACGGCGGAACAGATTGGCATGAAATTGCTGCTCACCATGAACTCGTGCCATCGAAGGAGCGTAGCTAGACGTACAGCGCCCTTGTTGTTTAGAATATAGCGTATACTATGTTTGCAGCTTTTTGCCTGTGCCGGTGGCTGTTATACATTCCCAGGATATTATTTCTGGGCCATTACCCGACCTTTTTATTGTGTGATTCGTCTTATCACATAGGTGACGCACGCTTTTTGCAAAAATTGCCAGGCGGCCTGCGTGTTATTTGCTAGTGAACGGTTCGATAATGCTCGATGTAAATCCTTGATGAACGCTTCTCAAAACTATTACGAGGTGCTTGGTGTGGATACTCGCGCCACATCCTCTGCCATCAAAGTGGCATTCAAACAGCTTGCCTTGAAGTATCATCCCGATGTGTACAAGGGTGATGATGCACAGGAGCGCATGCGTTTGTTGCTCCTGGCGTACAAAACCTTGAGTGATCCTGATGAGCGTAAGACGTACGATCAGCGCCTGGGTTTGGATGGTGCAAGGGTGCTCAATGGCAACCTGCGTAAACGCAAGGTGGTTTCGCCCGCTGCGCGTCGTGATCGCCACCGCTATTATGCTTTTCCCATTGTGCAGGCGGGCCAATCGGTTACGCTTGACCTTGGCACAATGACTTATGCGCTCGCGCCGCAGGACTGGCAAATTTTGGAGCAGCATGGCATGCTGCGTGGTGTCGCTCCTGAGATGCAGCAGCATACGTACTTTTGTCATCGTTGCCAGTATCGTTGGCAGGTTACCTCAGAACGTGGGAATGTTGAAAGCTGGGATGTGATACGCAATTGCCCGAGCTGCAGGTCCTGGGATTGGTCCGAGTATTTGCTGTTACGTTGTATTCACTGCGAAGCTGTTTTTGAAAGCGAACAGATTCGCTACGAGGTCGGGCAAATTTCTTACGGCGATAGCAAGAATCCAGATCTATGTCCTCCTTACGAACTTTTCCCCCTCTGTCCTTATTGTGGCGTGGCCCATTGGTGCCCCTCGGATGAAGAGCGGGTGAGTGAGTTACGCCGACAACAGGTGCAGCAGCAAAGGCTCATTCGCTATGCATGGATCGGGTTGGTGATCGCAATGCTCTTGATTGCCTGTGTGGTGGTAGTAGGAACGTTCAGGTAAGCAATAGAGTTGGCCAGCGCTCATGGTATACTAGCTAGACGTAAGGTTGTTAGCTGTTTTTTTGTCGCGAATCAGGAGGAAGCGTTTGCCGAATACACTACCAATTGGAGTTTATCCTCCATTACCCACCTTCTTTGATGCTCAAGACGAGCTTGACCTGTCCACGTTGCGCAACCATATGCTGCGCCTGGCCGAAAGTGGCATTGCTGGCTATGTGCTGATGGGCTCGAATGGCGAAGCTGTGCACCTGACCGCCGATGAACGTGTGCAGGTGATTACTACGGCTCGTGAAGCGTTAGCGCACGATAAATTTCATCTTCCACTGATTGCCGGGTGTGGTGATCAGTCCACACGCGGCACGCTTGAGCACTGTCGCAATGCGGCACGCGCTGGTGCCGATTACGCGTTGGTGCTTCCCCCGTCTTACTACCGTTCCTGCATGAGTTCCACTGCCCTGCTCACGCACTACCGCGTTGTTGCCGACCAGAGTCCGCTGCCGATTGTGCTCTACAACATGCCCGCGAGTGCGGCTGGTCTTGATCTGGACGCTGAAATCATTGGGCAACTGGCACAGCATCCCAACATTGTCGGCGTGAAGGATAGCGCGGGCAATATCGCCAAATTGTCGATGATTGTGTCCCAGGTAGCTCCAGAGTTCCGCGTTTTTGCTGGTAGTGCCAGTTATTTCCTACCGGCACTCTCCGTAGGAGCCTGTGGTGTGGTTGCCGCATTGGCCAATGTCTATCCACGTGCCGTGTGTCAATTGCAGCAGCTCTTTCTCACGGGGGATATGGAGGAGGCGCGTGCTTTACAGGCACGCATGGTCCCGGCCAACCTTGCTGTGACCACGCGCTTTGGCGTTCCCGGCTTAAAAGCTGCTTTGGAGCAGGTTGCCGGATACGGAGGTCATCCTCGTTTGCCGCTTCTGCCTTTGACGGATTCAGAGCGTGAACAGCTTTTGCAGATATTGAACCAGTCGGCTTTGTAATCGCCTTTGGATGTCTTTGCACGTTTACGCTACGACGTTGAAAGTAAGCACGCGGGCGAGCCTGGCGTCACTACAATTGCGCTGTGTGCACCAGTATAGTTCTGCCGCTCCGCTTGCTTTCTGATAGTGGATGCTAAAGAAGGCCACGTTACTTCTCGGGTCATGGGTTAATGTATCGGTTGTAAGCAATTTGCCGTTTTTGTACCATTTGATCATCAATGTGCCAGGCTGGTGATGGGTATCAACCATGAAGGTCACATAAATCGTTTGCGCGGGTGCGAATATATCGGTGATATGGGTGGGGATATAATACTCGCTAATGGCGCTGCTGGTGTGTGCATACGTCAGCATAGATGCGGCGGCAGGTGCTACCTGTTGCCCTGATGGACCCCTTAAC
>DATAYF010000591.1:0-4880 GCA_036272735.1 Ktedonobacteraceae bacterium | reverse complement strand
TGATCAGTCCCGATGGACAGGAGATTTCGTTAGTAGTCTTTGGCAAAGGCGAATGCTTTGGCGAACTGGCCTTGTTGGATGGCGAGCCACGTTCGGCCGACGCTACCGCGTTGGAACGAGTGGAGTGTTATACGCTGCAACGGAGCGACTTTCACAAAGCAATCATGAAAAATCCCAAGATTGCTATTCAGATATTAGAAGTACTCTCAAAACGTTTGCGTAAGACCGATAAACAGGTTGAGGATTTAATTTTCCTGGACGTGTATGGGCGCGTCGCCAAGAAATTGTTGGAGCTGGCTGAGGAACACGGTATACAGGTTGAAAACGGGGTCATGATCGACGTGCGTCTGACGCAACAGGAGCTAGCGTCAATGGTGGGGGCATCAAGAGAGAGTGTCAACAAGGTGATGGGATATTTTATGGATAAACATTATATCAGCACGGATAAGCATAGAATTACCATTCGCGAATTAGCGGACCTACAGCAACGTATTTACTAATAGAGCTGATGCGTACGTTTTTTCTTGATATCCCTCGTTTGAGTAGTGATGTGGATTGACGGCCTGGGCACCTGCGCCTCAGACGCGAGGCTTCACGGAAGAAACTTGGATGTGGCGTCAATATGATGTTCGGTACTTTTGGGATTCTCCGTTCGTGATGGTACAGGTTGGACGTTATAATTACACTGGATGGGATTTTATTGTGCGGTTGGGAGGGGCATGATCTCATGGAAAAAATGATACAAGTTAGCGATGAAGAACAGGCTTAACAAGTGCAGTATCACGATGCGAACAGTCGCTACGCTGCCAACACTTCACCACACGTAGGTATCGGCCAACGTATGTTGGTAATACTAGAGGCATTACGACCGCGCCAATGGACAAAGAATTGTGCTGTAATTATCGGGCTGGTTTTTGCCCAACAACTCTTCGATCTCCAGGCTTTAGAGCGTGCGGCACTGGCATTCGTTATTTTTTGTCTGGCTTCTAGCAGCACCTACCTATTTAATGACCTGCTTGACCTTGAGAAAGATCGACGCCACCCGCTCAAATGCAAGCGCCCTTTAGCATCGGGACGCCTCCCTATTCCCTGGGCAAGGGTTGCTATTGGGGCCCTGCTGGTGGTTGATGGTGGTCTCATTGTCCTGCTCTATCAGCTACCGATACCCAAACACGATATGTTTGCCGCACTAGGGGGGACAAACCTCTGCTTTACCTTGATTATCGGTGGATATGTTTTCCTGATGATGCTTTATAGTATCCGCTTAAAACATATTGTGCTCATCGATGTTTTTGTCATTGCCAGCGGCTTTTTGCTACGTATTATGGCGGGAGCGGTGGTTATTCCTGTCTCCATCTCTCCCTGGCTCTACCTAGTGACCAGCTTTCTCTCTCTCTTTCTGGCATTCAGTAAAAGAAGGCACGAATTAGTCCTCTTACAAAAAGATGCAGGGAATCATCGGCAAATTCTGAAAGAATATAGCGTACCTATGCTGGACCAGATGATTACCGTAACAGCTACCGCTACGCTTATTTCGTATAGTTTGTATACATTGGAAGGGCACACTGGACATCAACGTTTACTGGTTACGATTCCATTCGTACTTTATGGTATGTTCCGTTACCTTTACCTGGTATATATACGTATGGAAGGAGGAAGCCCTGAAGAGATATTATTACGTGACCGGCATATGCTTGGAGCCGTCTTGTTATGTGCCATCGCCGTAGGGGTGGTACTCTACTTATTACCGCAATAAAAAATACTAACATGTGATGGCTGGTTACAACAGGGCTAGTACTTTATCGTCTGTCGTGAGCAATGTTACTTGCCTGGCTGATTATTAGTTTCACAGGTAGGCATAAGCCAATATCGGCAAAAATTGGAGAATATCGAATGAAGACTCTCATTATTGTTCCAACTTATAACGAGCTTGAGAACTTGCCTCCTCTCCTGGAAGATATTTTTACTTACGCGCCGCAAACCGATATGCTGATCGTCGATGACAATTCACCTGATGGCACGGGTCAGTTAGCGGAACAGATCCGTGCGCAAGATCCGCGTGTGCATGTCATACATCGTACTGGAAAACTTGGTCTGGGCACAGCATACATTGCAGGCTTCAAGTACGCAATCGAGAATGGGTATGATGCTGCTTTTGAGATGGATGCAGACTTCTCGCATGATCCACGCTTCTTGCCCGACTTCTTGAAAGCAATCGAGCATGCCGACCTGGTGATTGGTTCGCGCTACATTCCTGGTGGTTCCACACCAAACTGGTCAATAATTCGCCGCTTCATCAGTGGTGGTGGAAATAGGTTTGCCCGTGCCTTCCTCGGCATTCCCGTGCATGATTGTACAGCGGGCTTCCGTTGCTATCGTCGTGACGTGCTAGAGAATATTGGTCTCGATACTGTCGAGTCACAAGGGTATGGGTTTCAGGTCGAGATGACCTATCGCGTCATGCGGCAAGGCTATAAAATCGTCGAAACCCCCATCGTGTTCATGGATCGCCGTATTGGTCAATCTAAGATGTCTCGGAAAATCGTGATGGAGGCTTTCACCTACGTTTTACGTACTCGCTTTGGTAAGACCTCTCTGCCGCCCAGGCGTACGGTAGCACCTTCGCAGGCAGGGGTACAGGAAGTTTCTTCTAGTGCTCGCCAATAGCAAGAAGATGGTTAGCCATCTACAGCAAGTCATTACGTCAACGATAACGGCGTGATGACTTCTTTTTTTTCTTTTTACCGTGCTGCGGAGGTTGATACCTGTCCTCTTCCTCATCGTCTTTATGCTTTGCCAGAGGATCGATACCGTACACACGGCGCATCTCTTGCCGATACAAAGAGCGATACATTACGTCATGAGGGGCAGCAGTCAATTTATGAGTTAATTGCCCACTGGTCTTTACCTTACCTCCATGTTCTACTACTGAGGAGCGAATCTCTTCATCATCACTATACATTTCCACTTCGTGTCCAATTTTACGCGCTTGTGAGGCCAGGCGCATAATCACGCTATCAGCGGTTTCGCCGTGGCAGGAGAAAATGATGCAAAGATGGTCGTCATAGCTGGTTTGCTCACGTGCGCCATTCCCATCGAATACGACAATGACTTGATGCGTCGTCGCACGATACCGATTTTTGAGTTGACGAATAAGTAGCTCACGAGCGTACGAAAAATTGCTGCCCACCAGCGTCTGAAACATGACATTGTTTTTGATTACATTGTAACCATCGACCAGGATATCCATACCATAAATCGTAACCCTTTCTTCCGTCTTACTTAATGAAGACGTTTCGTTAGTTGCAAAAGATACGCTATCTCTGTCTGGATGTCAACATTCAACCAGTTAGTGATAAATATATTTGCCACCGAAGAAAAAAGAGCCATAGAGATAATCGCAATCACTACGAGAAGGATGACCAGCAGAATAAATGTGACAATTAATTCAGTAGAGCTGAGAGATAAAAGTTTCGAAGGAAATGCTACCTCAGCCTTTACTTGCGCTTGCCGCTTTTGGTGCAAGTAGGCAGGCGGTTGCGCTATCGCAACACGAGGTGGTAGTTGAGTATCTACAGCGCTTATCGCTAGCCTGGATGCACGGGCAGCCTGGGCGGCTTGGATCGCAGCAGGTCGCCTCTTTTGAATAGAGGATTGATGTGGCTGGTACGACGTTATAGCGGGCGCAGGCCGCGTGGCCTCTGAGGTAATGAGGTTGGCAGTGGTGGGTTGGAAGCGTCCATGACGCATGCACACCAGTGGGAATTGCTGCAGGGACTTTTGCATCTCCTTCTGCGCTTGAGAAGGAGATGCAAAAAAGGCCCCGTTGAGCGGCCCGGCATCAGTACGAAAAGGAAGATGCGCCTCTTGTGCACAAGCACCGCACACACCATGTACCTCGTCCCAGCAATCAGGGCAGGCAGGTCGACGACAACGGAAGCAAAAATGACACATGCTCATAAGCGCAGATTCAAGCGCGATAGGAGATGCCTGAGAAAGGTACTCGTGTGCATCATCTGGTGCATAGGTAGCAGCGCAGATCACACACGAAACAGTATTTTTTGCATCATTGGATGATGAAACCTTGGGTTGCTCTGAATATGGGTGTGAAACATTCTTCATCACCAGATCCTCCAGGATACTCTGTATGGATAGAGACCACACGAAAGATGAACTTATGCTTTTTCTTTTATTATAACCTGCCACAAAGAAGAAACGTGAGCTTACATGTCAGGTGGTCGGTTCGCTGTGGTTGACGGGGCAGTGCTGGTGCGAGGCTTCAAGAAAAAAGAAAAAATGGACAGTATACCCGGTGTATACAAAGTAGATCGGATGAGCATGGCGGTTTCGTTGGAAACGCGAAGTCCATTCCCTGATGATACGTTGGTTGAGTTCGCCGCTCGTCTCCCTAGAGGCTTGCGCCTGCATGGTTGGTCTGGTAAGTACTTGTTGAAACAAGCGATGCAAGATGCGCTGTCTGCACAAATATTGCATCGGTCCAAATTAGGCTTCAATCACTTATCCACGAGCATCTGGAAGGTCGGCGGGATCACGCTCATAAGTTGTGGCAATTACTCGTTTTTCAACTATGGGCTGATGCATATTTGTTCAGTCTTGGTGTTTAGACTCATTTGTCTGGATTAGCCTGAGAAGCGGTTTGACGCCATATGATAGTTTATGCGGTCGGATCGGCCTGAGAAGCGGCTTCACGGCGATTCCGATGCGAATTAGTCTAAACGTCAAAATATCAAAAGGAAGCAAAGAGCCATACCAACAGCTATACATTCGATCCGGTTCGTAGTGATATAATAAACGAGCAATATGCCCAATCCCGTTCTACAGAATGAGAGTGTCATCGAATGTGATTAGCAAAGCGATCT
>DATAYF010000590.1:0-16858 GCA_036272735.1 Ktedonobacteraceae bacterium | reverse complement strand
CGTTACACCAGAAGGAAGCGTTCTATGGCGGACAAGACACCACGAACATTTTCTCAGCCGCAGTGAAAAATGTGCCCAGCTTCTATGCCGGACCGGAAGATACGATTGCCTATACCGCCTTTACTGACCAGCTTCAACTTGTCGAGTCTCAAGGCAAAAGTTCCGCCAGGGCCTGGACTGATGCCCAGGCAGAAGTCCAGAGGAACCTCGTGCGCTAAGATCGTGTGATTAGCTGAAGGAGACAAAATTTCATGAGTAGTGTTACTACACCCGTCACCGTGCCTGAGAAAACACGTGTAGCATCTGGTGCTGCGGCATCGCGACGCAAATGGCGTAAGTATCTGCCCATGTACCTTTCAATCGCGCCGTACTATATCGTCTTCCTGGCCTTTGGCATCATTCCCGTGATCTTTTCGCTGTACCTGGCGTTTCAGAAATGGGATGGCATCGGCAAGATGACATTCGTTGGTTGGAACAATTTTACCTCCGCCTTGACCGATCCTATTTTCGGTCAGGCCATCCTCAATACCTTCATCATCTGGATCATCTCCACGATCCCGATGCTGGCTATCGGTCTGGTCCTGGCTTTCCTGATCAATATGCGCAAACGCTCGAAATTTGCCTATCAGGTTGCATTTTTCTTGCCCAATGTTACCTCGACAGTAGCGATTGCCTTGATCTTTGGCGCCATGTTCAGCCCACAATTTGGCCTCTTCAACCTGATATTGAACGCGCTGCACATTCCTTCCATACAGTGGACGACCGATGCCTGGCCAATGAAATGGGCCGTGGCGCTTATGGTCATCTGGCAATGGACGGGCTACAACGCGCTGGTCTACATGGCGGGCTTGCAGAGCATTCCTACCGATTTTTACGAGTCGGCGCGCCTGGATGGGGCGAATACCTGGGGCATCTTCTACCACATCACGCTTCCCCTATTGCGCCCGATTGTTCTGTTTACCGTGATCTCCTCGACGCTGGGTGGCATGACCATCTTTACCCAGCCACAAGTGCTCTTTGGCGACAATGGTGGCCCTGGTAACGCTGGATTGACGATGTCGCTCTACAACTACTGGCAATCGTTCGCCTCCTTCCACTTTGGATTTGGCGCGGCGGTAAGCTGGATCCTGTTCTTTATCCTGGTGATTTTCACGCTGGTCAATTGGCGTATCGTCCAGCACGGTGATAAGTAAGGAAACAAAAGGAGCGTAAATAATGCAGCAATATGGTACACGCACACAGAGGATCATTGTCGAAATTGTGCTCTTGATCGGCTTAGTTCTGTCAGTTCTCCCTTTTTACTGGATGATTGTGTGGGCCACGAATACGACGAGTTCGGTCTATCACGTGCCGCCTATACTGGTCTTTGGCAACCAGTTGTGGGCCAACAGTACTCAGGTGTTGCAGGATGTAGCCTTCTTTCAGAGCTTCTTCAACACCGTTATCGTCGCGGTTTGCACCACGGTCTTGACACTCTTCTTCTGCTCACTGGCGGGTTTTACCTTCGCCAAGTTCGAGTTCCCCGGCAAGAACGTCTTGTTTGTGATCCTGCTAGCAACGATGATCTTGCCCTCGGCTGGTTCTCTAGTTGCTTCATACGTGATAATGGCGAACCTGCACTGGTTGGGCACGTTTTTACCGCTGATTGTTCCCACTATGGTAACTGCGTTCGGCATCTTCTGGATGCGTCAGTACTCGCTTTCCGCCATTCACAACGACCTGATCGATGCCGCCAAGCTCGATGGCTGTGGACACTTTCGCACGTATTGGAACGTGGCCCTGCCTGCTCTGCGTCCGGCACTGGGTTTTCTGGGCATCCTCACCTTCATTACCGCCTGGAATGACTACCTGTGGCCGTTGATCACGCTCAATGATCCTAAGATCTATACGTTACAGGTAGCACTGTCAAACTTGAATGGCTCCTACAGTACCGATTATAGCGTGGTGATCACTGGCACCTTAATGGCGACTATTCCCTTGATCATTATCTTCTTCCTGGGGGCTCGCCAGTTTATTGCTAACATCTCGGCCGGTGCGCTGAAATTCTAGCACAAGTATACTGATTTATACGTTGATGGTCATCTATTGCACTATCCCATTAGATGACCACCAACGCAAGCCGATTACCTGACCGGCGAAACCATCGTGTGCTGGGGGTAGCATCAAGGCTATCTAATGGTTTCTTGATGCATCTCTCACTGTCACTGCATTGCGAAACTACTCTTCCCCATTTTGCTTTGCGTGAAACGCTATATTGATACCAACAACCGTCAATGCGGTAATGATGAACATGATGAAACGAGCTACAGCTGTAAAGTACACGAGATTAATAGCCTCGGCTGGGTAAAACCCAGGGTTAAAGTCGCTTAAAAGTTGCGAATAGAGAAGAGGCAGTATAGCGACTGAAAGCGCTCCCACAATGACACTACCCCAGGATATCGCACGTCCTTTCGACGGTTCCTGCGTTTCATTTGCCGCAGCCTGAAATTTGCGTTGGTAGAGCCAATTGATGCTTACTATTCCAGCGCCTATCATCAACATCCCAACTGTGCCAATTAAGGCCATCATGCGACCGCTCCACATATTATTGGCTAACATGGAGCTTGCGGGCAATAAAGAGAGCAGGGAAAAAATTGTTAGACCCAGCCTGGGCCAGGATGAGGATAGCCCTTTTCTCGCCTTTCGTCCTGGCTGGATCTTCTGTTCTGCATACTCTTGCTCACCAAAGCGATACTCAAGCACGTAATCAGCGGCCTGACGCACGTTGCTGTCATCATCCCAGCGTGCTGATAACAACGGAGCAACCGGTATTTGTTCTTCTTGTTCCTGTAGTGCCATAACGGCAGCCTCCCTTACTGACCAAGCCCTGTCCTGCAAGGCCCGCACTAAACGTTCTACTGGAGCCTGTTTCCCCAATGTACCTAGTGCCCAGACGGCTGCAGCGCGTACCGATGCATGCTCATCTTCCAGAGCCTCCACCAGTGGTGCAGTCGGCGTACGTCCGGTCAAGCGACCCAGCGCCAGTATCGCTGCCGTACGCACACGCCATTCGGGGTCGCGCAACGCCTCCATCAGAGGCTCGACAGGAGCACGCTCGCCTTGCATGCCAAGCATGCGAACGGCCGTAGCACGAATGGCCATATTCTCATCGTGCAAGGCCAACTGTAATTGCTCCAATTGCGCTAATGAAGCACGTGCTTCCTGTCGCCCAAGCGTTTGTAGCGCGGCAGCACGCACTGACCACACGCGATGTTGCAACGCCTCTGTCACGTACTCTGGGTGAGACGTCAGGTACGTTCTCGCCTCACCCAGTCCCATCTGGGCCAGGGCAGAAGGGATGCCGGTGACAGGCTCAACACCGGGATTTTCCTGCGGTCCTAGTTGTGCTGCCCACAACTGCTGGTGTTGTTGATATCTATACCCAGGCGAACGGTCTTCATTATCATGATGCTCCATCACCTGCTACATCCCTCCTCTTCTTTTGCCTGCAGAATCTTTCTGAGCATATGCAGACCACGCCGCATATGGGTTTTAATTGTGCCTACAGGTCGTTGCAGCAAATCGGCAATCTCCTGCTGGCTCAGCTCATCAAAATAGTACAGGGTGATCGTTTCCCGATAATGCGCGGGTAACTCATCCATCAAGGATACTAATTCGCGCCTCTGTTCACCACGTTCAAAGACAGCTTCGGGCTGTTCCAATGGTTCATCATCCAGATCAAGCGCAAGGTCGTCCTCAGGGGCATCTAGAGACATAGCAAATGGGGCTTTTGTACGCTGCATATAATTGCAATACACATTCCAGGTGATTTTGTATAACCAGGCTCGCGCTTGCAAGGTGCGAATTTGGTGTAGAGAATAACGCTCCAGGGCATAATAGGCATGTACAAAAGCTTCTTGCACAATATCCTCTGTATCCTGCGGATTCTTGCTGCGCCGCAAGATGAAAGCGTAGAGTTGCCGCCAGTATTGAGACACCAGAATTTCGTAATAGGCATCCACCTCGGCAGGCGTGAACTGCGCATGATCTTGCCTATGCAACTTCATTCCTTGCCTTAATCCTCAGAACATAGATTTTTTTTGCTTTTTCTCTATAACATAACACAGAAACGTAAGAGCAGGTTTCACTCTTCGATTTTGCTTTGCCGCTGCACAGCCTGAACATGTAAAATAAGAGGAAAACATGAGGAATTGCAGATGTCATCTCATCCCTCCGCTAACAACCGCACAGCTTCGGCCTCCGTTCGCGGCAATGTTAAGGCCCCACCTACCGCTATGAGCGGCAAAAAGGCCAGTCCAACCAGGGCGAAAGAGAGCCCATAGAGATCAGCAACTCGTCCCAACAGCGGAGCGGTGAGACCTCCTACCGTGAGCGCCAGACCAAGCGTGACCCCAGAGGCTGTTCCCACGTGATTCGGTAACAATTCCTGACCCATCACAACCATCACACTAAATGGTGCAAACAATCCCCACCCTATAGGGACAAGCAGCGCCCAGGCCAGTAGAGGACTCAAGGGACCTATCAGCACAAACAGCAAGAGGCAGGGCAGCAACAGGCTAAACGCCAGCAGCACAATGCGACGACGGCCATAGCGATCCGCCAGCCTTCCTCCCGAAAACGTGCCGACAAGGCCCACAAAAAGTAGCATGCTGAGTGCTACGCCACCCGCCGCCGGAGATTGATGCAGCACAGAAATCCAGTAGAGTGGTAAAAAGGTGTTCAGTCCATAAAAGATGATCGAGCGACACAAAATCACTCCGGTGAGGCGCGCGAAGGTCCACCACGCGTCTTTCTGGCCTGCTTGACGGTTTCTCGCCCGCTTGTTCTCACTGTGGGCGAGGCTATTTCTGGTCGCAAACAGCAGGATCAACGCCATCAGGACGAGGGGTATCAGCAGCACACCTACCCCTCTTAGCCCAAGCAGCACAAGTAGCGCGGTAATCGCCAGTGGTCCCAGCGCAAAACCAATGTTGCCCCCCAAAGCAAATATGCTCATTCCCGTGGCCTTCTGTTTGCCAGCGACCTCGTTCATCAAGCGCGCCGCCTCGGGGTGAAACGTGGCTATGCCAATACCACTGAGACCAACGCAGAGCGCAATCAACCAGTAACTTCCCGCAATACTCGCGCACGCTAATCCCATCCCCGCAAGCAACAATCCAAGCGGCATGAGCCACGAGGCACGCACACGATCGACGTAGTGTCCAAAGGCCGGCTGGATGATTGAGGATGTAATATTAGCCGCAAAAATCAGTCCGGCCGCTGCGGTATAGGTCAGGTGGCGCTGCACCATCAGCGTCGGCAGCAATGCCGGAATGGCTCCTTGGCAGAGGTCAATGCAACCATGGCCTGATGAAAGTAGGGCCAACGGCTTGCGATAGCTGAGAGACATACCAAATCCCCTTATGTGAAAAGTAACAATCATACCGATATGCCTCTAGTATCCTATGGGTGTTGCTATAAGTCCAATATATAGATACAATAGAAACGATAAGCTATGCTTATAGCCGGGAGAAACGTTCATGGAGTTACGACACCTGCGCTACTTTGTTGCCCTTGCCTACAAACGGCACTTTACGCGGGCAGCGGAAGAGCTGGCGATTGCCCAACCCGCGCTTTCGCAACAAATCCAATCGCTTGAACGAGAATTTGGGGTTCGTCTATTTGAGCGCACCAGCCGCGCCATTCGTCTGACGCCAGCCGGTGAAGCGTTGCTCGTTCACGCTGAACGCGTGCTTGCTGATATCGAGCATATCCAGGCGGAAATGCAAGCGTTTGCGGGTCTCGCGCGTGGCCGTCTGCGGATTGGCTTGCTGCCATCGATAGGCACCTATTGGCTCTCGGGGCTGCTTGCACGCTTCCATACACAATACGAAGGCATCGAGATCGTACTGCACGAAGACGTCACAGATAGCTTGCTTGAACAATTAGTAAAAGGCACCCTCGACGTGGCGTGGATGCATACGATAGGGACCGTGTTTCCTAAGGCTTTACCAGACAAACAGATCGAAACCATAGCAGTCTTCACCGAGCCGCTTGTGCTTGGCGTGGCCCCGCAACATCGCCTGGCCCAATACCAGCGTGTGCATATGACAGACCTGCAAACAGAGGAATTTATCGTTTTCAAACCCGGTTCTGGCCTGCGGCAAACCGTGATGTACATGGCTCAACAAGCGGATTTTGTCCCGCGGGTGATCTTTGAAAGCGGCGATATCAGCTCAATTCGTGCGCTGGTTGCCGAAGGTGTAGGCATTTCGGTGTTTCCGCAATCCACCCTACACAGCCCTGGCAAAACCATTATTCCTCTTACGGTGCAACCAACGCTCCCCCAGCGTACTATTCTGCTTGCCTGGCACCGCCAAAGAGCTTCCTCCCCTGGCATAAAAGCGTTTCTCGCCTTTTTTCGGGAGGATATTGCTGCTCACCCCTGGGCACCAGCCACTGATGATGGAAAAAGCAGCATAGCTAAGAGACACAATCTGTAAGTTCTGAAGCCAAAGAGAGATTAAAGACCACTATCTGAGTTGCTTTGCTTGCTACAGTTGAAACCGCTCTAACGAGAATGGGCGCACAATCTCTGGTGTATGTCCTGTCGCGACCATCTCCGCTATAGCTTTTCCGGTGATCGCACTTAAAATGATGCCTACACTATTGTGCCCGGTGGCGAGTGTGACGTTTTCCCAGTTTGGGGCCGCTCCCAGGATTGGTCCCTTGTCCGGTGTCCGTGGGCGCAATCCTGCCCAGGCAGTTTCTCTCTTACTTGCTTGCAGAGCCGGAATAAAGCGCGTGGCGGTTTCATATAGCCGCGAGGTTCCTGCATCGGTTACTGTGGTGTCGAAACCGGCTTCTTCTTTCGTCGCTCCTACAATAATGCTGCCTCCCCTGGGGGCGATATACGTGCCATCGCCGAAAATAATATGTTTGAGCGCTGGTGTCGGCCCTTGTACAGCAAGCATCTGGCCCCGTAAAGGACTGATGGGAAGAGATATGTTGAGCCACGTTTCATAGTAGGCTGACCATGCTCCTGTCGCCAGGATTACGTGGTTGCAGGTGATAATCTCTCCTTGCCTGGTACGTACACCGGTAATTCTAGCGCCGTTTCTTTGTAGGCTCACTGCTTCTGTGTGGCTATAAATGCTGACTCCGAGATTGCCCGCAGCTTTTGCAAAAGCCTTGACCACCTGGGGCGCTTTGATTTGAGCTTCTTGTGGAGCATAAATAGCTGCGCACACATCAGGTGATAATAGTGGTTCGCGCTGGCGTGCTTCCTCTCCGCTAAGCCAATACATCTGCAATCCTAACGGCTCCCATGCCTTCATGCGCTTTTCCAAGTTAGTGACACGTTTTGGATTGCGCACCGTACGCAATGCACCTGATTGTTCGTATCCAAGCTGGATGCCGCTTGCTGCTTCTAGTTCTGGGACGAGCGAGGGAAACATGGCAAAGCTCGCAAGCAGGAGATCAGCCAGGGGCCCTGGTCCCGAAAGTGGTCCGAGTGGTGCCAGTAACCCTGCGGCAGCGCTTGATGCCTGGCTGCCTATTTCCTCGCGCTCCAATACAGCAACATCTACGCCCAACTTGCGAAGATTATAGGCAATCGCTGTGCCGATGACACCGCCCCCAATAATGAGCACATCTGTCGCGTGGTTCATGTTGAAAATATGCCTCGACTAGCTTGAGTGGTGGGTTACGTTCGTCTTCAGATAGTGATAGTTTTTATATTGTACAGCAAAATATCTTTTCTCTTCTCGCGTGAACATTTCTGAGTTATAAAAAAACACTATGATCTAAAATCAGGTGTATGGCGTATTACTACTGTTGAGTGTGCACAATTCAGACATGGGGTTCATCGATAGTTTGCGACGCAAGCATATAGTTTTTGCGCTATACTGTAGTTTGTGTTACTTACATACCGTCCAGATAGTGCATTGTATAAGGAGCACCTTTACTCGTAAGATATGGTTGGCTGAGCAATACTGTGAGATTCTTAGGAGTGGCGTTGTTGGGCAGTTGGGAATAGGTGGTATGAGTAAGCTGATATTTGTGATCGATGACTCGCCGACGGTGCGTAAAATTGTCGGCATTAGCTTGTGCCGGGCGGGCTTTCAGGTGCTTGGTTTCTCCGATGGCGTCGAGGCCATGCGCTGGCTGGCGGGGCCAACTGGCCGCGCCCCCGACCTGATCGTGTTGGATATTGGCCTCCCCAAAATGGATGGCTACGAGGTCGCACGGCGCTTCAAGGAAAAGCCCCAGTTCGCTCGCACGGTAATCGTTATGTTGACACGCCGCGATGGTTTGCTTGATCGCTTGAAAGGAAAACTGGCCGGGGCGAGTGAATATATGACCAAACCCTTCAAAACGGCTGAACTTACCGTGCTGGTGGAGCAGCGACTGGGCGTGTCCATACCGAGCGAGCAACAGGATTTTCTGGATGGTCAGGCAGTATTCGAGCTTGCTTGATCTGGCATAATCGCTAGTTACCTTACCTTGTTTATTAGAGGCAATCTCTAGTACTTCGTGCTCTTTTTTGCCTGCCCGGCTGGCTCATGATATACTACACCCGGTACTTCTAATTTATTATGCGCTAAAGAGGGAAATTATTGTGATTGCCTATGTAAAAAAGTTATGGCGAATGCACGTTATACGTTATGCCCTGGTCGGTGGTATCGGTATCCCTGTCAATGACCTGGCGCTGGCTGGCTTTCTCGCTTTGCTCCTATACAATGTTTTGTACCATGTGCCGTATGTCGTGGCCTATCCCATTGCCCTGGTGTGTGCCTTCGAGGTCAGCACCACCGTCAATTTTGTGCTCAATCAGTGCTTTACCTATCATGAACAACAGCAGCATCTTAGCCTCAAACAGTGGATCAAACGAGCGATAACGGCTCAGATTACCAGTTCTTCATCGCTACTCGTCTCGTACATAATTGCGCTCGTCTGTACCGACGTGCTACATGTAAATCCATTTATCTCTAGCCCAATTGGTATTATCTTGCCATTCTTCTATAACTACTTCGTTTCGAGGCGTTTTGTGTTCCGCCCAACCGCCCCTTCGGAACAATCGACACCATCGAGCGAGGACAATACAACCAAAACCCCGAGCAATACAAAGCTCAATCTACAGGCCCACGACTAAGACCTACGACTAAGACCTTATTCCGATCATCGAAATCGTCTGGTGGGGGAACCAGGAACTGCTGAGTCACGGTGCCGAGATTGCGCTTTTGCGTGACCTCTACCGTGCTCAACCTCGCTGAGCGCCCGACTTGAATAGCGCTCTAGAGCATTTCGAGTGGCTGTGGCCTGGTTAGCGGCGGAAATTCGCGGTCGAGCATGGCGAGATCCTGCTCCGTGAGGCGCAGATTGAGAGCAGCGCGGTTCTCCTGCACGTGCGCCCTGGTCCGTGCCCTCGGGATGGCGTTGAGGTTCTCCTGCCGGAGCACCCAGGCGAGAGCCACCTCAGATGGCGTCGCATTATGTCTGGACGCCACGTCCCGGATCACAGAATTGCTAAGCAAGCGACCCTGCTCAATCGGCGAGTAGGCCATGATCGGGAGATTGTGTTTGCGACACCAGGGCAACAGATCGTACTCGATGCCGCGCCGCGTGAGGTTGTAGAGCACCTGGTCGGTTGCGACGGCCGCGCCTCCGGGAAGGCTTACGAGTTCCTCCAGGTCCGAGACGTTGAAATTGCTGACGCCCCAGTAGCGGATTTTCCCCGCCTGAACCAACGTGGCGAAGGCGTCGAGTGTCTCTTCCAACGGTATAGAGCCGCGCCAGTGCAAGAGATAGAGGTCGAGTTGATCCGTCCTGAGACGCTGGAGGCTGCGTTCGCAAGCAGCGATGGTCCCACGCCGTGTTGCGTTGCTTGGCAGTACCTTGCTGACCAGGAAGACTTTGTCGCGGCGTCCTAAAATTGCTTTGCCAACGAGTTCCTCGGCTGCGCCATCGGCGTACATCTCGGCGGTGTCGATCAGTGTCATGCCAAGGTCAAGACCGAGACGCAACGCCGCGATCTCGTCCTTTTGACGCCGTGCATCTTCAGCCATACCCCATGTGCCCTGCCCGAGCACTGGGATTGCTTCGCCAGATGGAAGCCTGATCGAGCGAACAGCGGTTGCAGGCATGGCAAACCTCCTTTTTGTGAGCTATCTTGTCCCCCACGCAAATAGACATTACCATACCTTCACGTGTAGGATGAACACGGAGTTTCGTGCATTCCTGTGCTCATCCTCTCAGCGTTTATCTTAATGTGCCTGTCTGCTCGATCCATACCTTTTGTGCGGCGGTAACGGCTTTACCCGGCTCGATGGGATAGCCGACGTGTGCGAGACTATTCTCTACCGCAGCCAGCGCCACCAGCACGTCGTTCGGTGTGATGTAGCCCATGTGGCCGATGCGGAAGATCGAATCCTTCATCGCCTTGCCCTGGCCCGCCGCCAGCACAACACCAAAGGTGTTCAGCGCGGCCTTGCGGAAGGCACCGGCATCGACGCCCTGCGGCAGTTTGACGGCCGTGAGCGTATCGGAGGCAAAACGTTCGTCCTGGCAGAGCAGTTCAAGTCCCGCCGCTTTGACTCCCGAGCGGCTCATCTCGCCCATAAGGTGGTGACGCTGCTGGGTTTGTGCGGTCCCCTCTTCCTCAAGCATCGTGAGCGCGGCCTGGAGTCCGAAGTAGAGCGAGACCGGAGGGGTATACGGCGTCTGGCCTTTCTCGAAACTGCTCCGGTAGCCCTTGAGATCAAAGAAAAAGTGCGGCGTGGTGGCCTGTTCCGCCATTGACCAGGCCTTGGCGTTGGCCGCAATGATCATCAGTCCGGGAGGGCACATCAGTGCTTTTTGCGAGCCGGTAAAGACGACGTCGAGGCCCCAGGCGTCCATCTCAAGCGGCATGGCTCCCAGGCTAGAGACCGCGTCGACCAGTACCAGGACACCGCGCCTGGATACTTCCGCGGCGATTTCACGCAGTGGATTAAAGACGCCGGTGCTGGTCTCGTTATGTTGCAAGCAGACGGCTTTGATTGTGCCTTTGTGCTCGTCCAGGTAGTTTGCCACATCCTCAGCGCGTGCCGCTGTGCCCACGGGATATTCCAGGCATTCGACCTGGAATCCCAGCGCCGTGTTGGCTTTGGCCCAACGCTCACCAAAATCGCCGATAATCACATTTAACACGCGCGCACCGGTCGGCACAAAATTGACCATCGATGCCTCCCAGCCACCACTGCCGCTTCCTGCCAGCACATAGACCTGTTCTTGTGTCTGGAAGGTCGCTTGCAACTTGCTTGCAACGTCGCGGTAGAGCCTGGTGAAAGCCTCGCCACGATGGTTGATCATCGGGGTTGCCATCGCGGCATTGACTCGTGGGGGGATAGGGGTAGGACCAGCAGTGTGCAGCGCAATTTTCTCCTGTAGCATCAGTTTTCTCCATCTTCCTCTATATCTATAATGCCAATAGAACGCCAACGAACGCCAACAAAAAAGGCACCAAAACCAATCTTTGGTGCCCCAGCCCAGGCGAGCGGCTGACAACGTCTCCTACTATTCATCAGGTTTCCCCGTGGTTGCCCACGTCTTTTCGCCAGTCACCTGAAGAGCATGCTCTGTCTCTAATCATAGTATAGCAGAAGTCGCCTACATCATGTCAAGCATGGGCAAACGATTGAGGTTTTGTATGCACCGCCAACGTAGACAAAACCTCAACCATTGCATTTTCATGCCTCCAACGCTTACGTTTACGTTAACGATATTGTATAATGGTTATTGGATATATGGATGCGTGCTGTAAGTACAGCCGTATTCGGTGGCAAAGGCGACACATTGCGAGTTGCGGGTTAAGCTCTCCAACGCTGCAAACCTTCATCAGCACCCATCATTTTGGTTAACAACTGTTCAGCGCTGATCCAGAAAAGAGCACGCGCACCGCTACGTTGTGGCGTGGTTGTAGCCTCGCTCTGCTGATAAGTACCTTGTAAAAGTTGAAAGAGACGTTGTTACTGGTATGAAAGGAAATTATGCATAATGGCAGCCTCTCAAGGTGATGTCGCTCAGGGAGTAATACGTACTCCGAGGAGTCGTAGGCCGGTCGGCCCACACTATAAGTGGATTGCGCTCTCGAACACGACCCTGGGTGTCTTGATGGCAAGTATCGATGCGAGTATCGTTTTGATCTCGCTCCCCGCCATCTTCAATGGTATCCATATTAATCCGCTGGCAAAAGGTGAAACGAATTACTTCCTGTGGATGCTCCTCGGTTATATGGTTGTGACAGCGACTCTGCTGGTCACGTTTGGTCGCATCTCTGATATGTTCGGCCGTGTCAAGCTGTATAACATGGGATTCGCCATCTTTAGCGTGGGCAGTATCCTGCTCTGGCTGACGCCGGGTACGGGCAACACGGGCGCATTGGAACTGATCATTTTCCGCCTGGTTCAAGGAGTTGGCTCCGGCTTCCTCTTTGCCAACAGTACGGCCATCATTACCGATGCGTTTCCCGCAAATCAACGCGGGTTGGCAATGGGCGTCAATCAGATCGCGGCCATCCTTGGCTCCGTTATCGGACTGATTCTAGGTGGTATCCTGGCCTATTTCAATTGGCGGCTCGTCTTCCTGGTGAGCGTGCCGGTTGGGATCATCGGCACCATCTGGGCGTACCTCATGTTGCGCGAGACGGCCACCATTCGTGAGCATCAAAAGATCGACTGGCTTGGCAACATCACGTTTGCCTTTGGTGGCACAATTTTGTTGCTGGGCATCACCTACGGCATCGAGCCCTATGGGAACTCGCCGGTTGGCTGGAGTAGCCCCTTAGTGATTGCCATGTTAACGGTGGGGGTCGTGCTGTTGGCTGCCTTCATCTGGATCGAGCTACACACCGACGATCCTATGTTCCAGCTCAGTCTCTTCAAAATTCGCATGTTCGCAGCCGGTAACATCAGTAGTTTCCTGGCAAGTATCGCGCGCGGCGGTTTGCAGTTCATGCTCATCATCTGGCTACAGGGCATCTGGCTCCCGCTGCATGGCTACGACTACGCGGTAACGCCGCTATGGGCGGGCATTTGTCTGTTGCCCTTGCTGATCGGCTTTGTGATCATGGGTCCTATCAGCGGCTTCTTATCCGACCTCTTTGGGGCACGACTCTTTTCTACGGTGGGTATGGTTATTCAGGCGGTTGGTTTCCTCCTGCTGACCTTCCTCCCATCAAATTTCAATTATGTGCTGTTCGCGTTGATATTGTTCATGTTGGGGGTTGGGCAGGGCATGTTCGCGGCTCCTAATACAGCGGCCGTGATGAGTAGCGTACCAGCCGACCAGCGCGGCGGTGCTTCAGGCATGCGTGCCACATTCCAGAACTCCGCGACATTGGTCAGTATCGGCGTCTTCTTCAGCATTATCACGGCTGGCCTGGCGGCGACACTGCCTTTAGCGCTTTCCACCGGTTTGCTTCAGGCGTCGGTACCTGGCACTATCGCGCATAGTATCGCTAACTTACCGCCAACCTCGGCGCTCTTCGCCGCATTCCTGGGTTACAACCCAATGGGTACTCTGTTGCCTCCAGCGGTATTGCATGCCTTACCAGCGGCCAACCAGGCGCACCTGCTCGGCAAGCAATTCTTCCCGAACCTTATCGCGCCACCATTTATGTCGGCATTGCGCGCCGTCTTCTACCTCTCGATGGTAATGTGCATTATTGCTGCCGTGGCCTCGCTGTTGCGCGGCAAGCGCTACGTGGATGGGGGCGAGGAGAAGGATGCTGCCGCTCAGACGGTACTAGCTTCCCAGGAGCCATCGTCCGCGTCTTCTCTATCCAGTAGTGCGGATTAACCCTCCAGGTTTCTCCAAAAGGCGGGGGGGCGAAATCGGCCGTTGAAGTCGATCCCGCTCCCTCATCTCTGCCCACCTGTGCATGCGCCAGGGCATGCGGGCGTTATTTCCTGCCCTGCACACGGATCATTGTCGCGTCGTATGTTGCGCCATCCGTAACTTCCGCCCCCTCATCTGGCCGCCAGCCACCGGTGAGGATGTTGCCATCTTCACTGAATGTACCCGTATACTTCGCCCCTTTCGTCCAGTGTGTAACGATATTGCCCTGAACGTTCCATTGATATGAAAGGACGGTTCCCGACATATCTGAATAGACGTTTGCAGGGAACGTTTGACTCGTTGGATCATAGGCGATGATTTCCATGCTCTGGATTCTCAAGCCCTTAAAGGTAATCTCGCCACTTATTTGAAGAAAAAATCCACCCGGTAGCCATTCAAAAGTAGACCATCCGCTGATGTTGTCCTCTTTCGAGTCAAGTGTTCGACCTTTTAATTCCCAAGGTGCCGACCAATTTTTCCAGGCGCTCCAGCGCAGGATCGGGTCGGGACACGTGCATCGGTGGTGTATTTTCGTTGTTTGCCATGAACATCTCCTCCTTTTTGTCCCCTGTCCTTTTGAGGGCGATTTCTCTGTAGGTTGGGCTTTCGCTCCTTTCGCCATTGCGTCGATACAATGACGCGCCTGCTTTCTAGAGCCTTTCCATCTTTTTCAGTAGTTTTGCAAGGCGCTCATAGGTATCAGTGATTCCTTCTTCCGCGCCACTTTGGAGCATACCATCGCGGTCAGCGACTGACTGGAAAACAGATTGAGCAGTGAGCCTGGTTCTTCCACCAGGCAATTCCTCAAATTTTCAGGACTTTCGCTTCAAGGAAGTTATTGGTGATTGACGGGTCTAGGCTGAAGTATTAGTTTTTGATACAATTTATCCAGCCTCCTATCTGAGAAAGCGAACGAGAGAAAATTAGGATGAACCAAAGGGATACATATGAAAACACTCATAGCCATGCGGCGTACAATAGTTGAGCAACTTTCGCTCTTCCTGCGACTCAGAAGACGTAAATGGACAGGGCTTCAGACTTTCCTCGATGAAAGTCACCTGACTCGTCCTGCATTCTCTCTATTACGCGCATTGGAAGGGGAAACCGTAAGAGGACAGACACTAACGTTAGAGCAAATGCAGAAACATCTCTTCAATCCTTATGCGACTCGGTTTACGATTTTCGACCACCTCCCACTTCTTGCCGAACGGGGCTATCTTCAACAACGGGATGACGGATATTTTGTGACAGATACAGGGGGTATACTCATCAATCAGATCGAGATTGCTGCTCGTGCCTATATAGGTTCGCTTGAGATCCCTCCATCACTATCTCTGCCAACGTTAGCAGTGGCTCTCATAGAGCGGGTACATCGCTCCTGGCAATCTCCAGAACCCTTGATCAAAGCTCATCAAGCAAGGACCCAACGACGTTTACCAGTCGAAGAGGCGCCAGCCATTGTCCAGATAGAATGGGCCATTTTGGGCTTGTGGGAGGCACGGGATGATGCGCACATGGCCGCATGGCGGGCCCACCGATTCTCTGGGCCAGTCTTTGATATCTTGAGCCGAATTTGGAGCAAAGAAGCGCGAACACTCCCCAGTTTAATCTCCACTCTCGCAGAATCGCAACAGCCTGCTGATGTCCAGCAAGGCATCCTAGAACTCGCTAAGTCGGGATATATTATAGCTAGAGATAATTCCCTTGAACTCGCCCCGCAAGGGCAGAAGATACGAGATGATATCGAGGGAGAAACTGACCGCATATTCTTCGCTTCGTGGAACCAGATGGTTGATGATGAGGTCATTTGGCTCGGTGAGCAAATAAGCAATTTATGTGCTTATTTCAGGGAACTCGATTGAGAGCGAAAGCAGGTAAGAGAGAAACATGGTAACCAAACAGAAATACGTCGAATACCTGATCAGTACGCCCATCAATTATACGTGTACGAATTTGGCAAAGCATCTAGAGGGAGTCAGCCATGATGCGATCACAGACTATTTGAGCCACGAACGATTGACAGCTCGTCATGTGTGGGAGTTGGTACATGGATTGATTCACGAGAGTTCCGAAGCCTTTCTGATCGTGGATGACAGCGTGCAGGACAAACACTATTCGCAGAAAATCGAGATGGTCAAACGCCAATACAGCGGGGCCAAACACGGCCTCGTGCGCGGAATTGGTGTGGTCAATTTGGTCCATACCACTGGAGAGTCTGGTGATTTCTATCCCATCGATTACCGGGTATATGCGCCGGAGGTGGATGGGAAAACGAAGAATGACCACTTTCGTGAGATGTTCATCCGTGCGCTGGCAGACAAAGGTATCCAAGCGCGTCGCATCCTTTTTGATTCATGGTATTCTGCGGCTGACAACCTGAAACTTATACACCGCGCTGGTCGGTTCTTTTATACTGCACTCAAAGAGAATCGCATGGTCAGCCTCAGCAAAGACACCGGCTATGAGCACCTCCAAGAGATCAATTGGACCGAAGAGCGTCTGCACTATGGCATCGTCGTTCGCTTGAAAGCGGTCCCGTTTCCCGTGCGATTATTCAAGCTAGTTGCTACAGACGGCAGCATTGACTGGCTCATCACGAATGAGCTTGATGAGACTGTTACCGCGCAGGTCGCTCAAGAAGTGAATGACGTACGTTGGCAGGTCGAAGAATTGCATCGTGGACTCAAGCAACTCACTGGTAGTGAGAAATGTCAGTGTCGCAAAACTCGTTCCCAACGCAACCACTTGGCATGTTGTTATCATGCATGGATTTCACTTAAATTGTATGCACAACAGATGGGACTCAGCTTGTATCACGCTCGCGCTTCCTTATTCTCTCATTACTTGCGAACAGAGTTACTTTGTCCCACCATCACCGCTTGTTAAGCGAAAGCCCTGACAATAAAGTTTTCAAATGACGACCATTAAAAAATGCCGTGAGGAGCTTTCATTAGACGAAAAACAAGCAGAATGTGAATGCCCATATTCCGCAGTTTGATTG
>DATAYF010000589.1:0-5904 GCA_036272735.1 Ktedonobacteraceae bacterium | reverse complement strand
TTTGACTCGAGCCGGAGCGCGTCTGCCCAAAAGGCTGAGAGAACCCACACCAGAGCCAACCTCCCTTGCCCAGGCAGGGAGGCTGGAAGCGTGGAAGGAACCCTCAGAACCTCCCGTGCTTTAGCCGGGAGAGTCTTCAGTTAATCACTCAAATGGATAGGTAGAAGTACATCGTCCTTTCAGAAGCAGACAACACGTTAGTTTTATCACAACATCAAAATCAACCAAATTTTTTGGCAGCTATAAGCCCGGTTAGCTTCATCTAACTATTATGCTATATAGAAAAACATTTTTTACAGAAGCGGCCAGCTTCCCTTTGCTGGCACTGGCGACTCATTTTCTGTTTCTCCTACTTTCTGATCCTGTTCCTGTGGCACATCTGTGAGAGAAGCCATGAGCGTATCATGTATATTGGAAACGAAGGTTTGTACATGCTTCTCTAGAGCGTCTTGAGGGAGAACTCCTGGCCTGATAGTATGCTGATGCTCTTGATTTGTTGTGGGTTTAGGCGTTTTCTTCTTATCAAGTTGGTCCTGAATTGTCCAGGGGACTGTCATAATGGCATAGGCCGACACGCCAACAATCGAAATGATAACCGCTGTGATAAAGACGGCCCGCAGAAAAGTATCAGAAACAACAAGGGCAGTAAGGGTATTTGTTACTGTCACCAATTGCCCATAAACGGCCCACAAAGTAAGGCAGCAAATGATAGTAAACATCCAAACGAACCCTTGATACTCAGGTGTCTCTTTCCCTTGATCGATGACTCGTTTATGCACGCTGACAGCACTATAGAGGAGCGGAGCAATAAGCACAACTAAACCGAAAAATAGGCTTAACCCAAGCACTCCTTCTGTTTGGAACTTTTTTTGATCATCTGAATTTAATGACATAAGAATTGTGCCAAGCACCGCTCCGAGAGTTGTTATTGTCGTTGCCCAACTCGTGGTAAAGCTCCATGTAGGGGTCCCCATCTTGTCATACCAGTGATATGCAAACAGCTTTTTCTTTGTTTTCTTCTTTGCATATTGATTGCGTATACCTTTACTATGATAAGCAAGATACGTAATAATGACGGCAAGGATAAATGAGCCGATGAGAATAGATTCCGCCTGTTGAAATAGGCTGATAAATGCGGTAAATGGATTTGCTGTCCCTTTCATACCAATCCTCCTTTTTGCAATTGACTCATCCTTATATATAAACGTAGCAATAATGAATTCTTACGTGCGATAATTTCATCAATTACCCATATAATATGATCACCAAAGGAACCACACCTCCCTTTTCTTGTTAGGGTTGGCATTTTACTTCAGTGAGCCTATTATTATGAATATTGAATAAATTTCAAACGTATTCAAATAAAGACGAGTGACTATGGAAAAAACTGAAGTGCCCTCCAGACAGCAAGAACGTGTGGAACTCATTGTACATGTGGCTGCCGAACAGCTTGTGCGCTGGGGCTACAAAAAAGTAACCATCAATGATATTGCGCAGCAGGCCGGTATTGGTACAGGCACGATCTACCTCCACTGGAAAACCAAGGAGTCCCTGTTTCAGACCGTGATGTTGCGTGAAATCATGGCGGTCTGGGATAAGCTGCTGGAACGTATGCGCCATGATTACAGGGAGTTTTATCCTCATCGCATGATGTGCTCCCTCTTGCTTATCACCATGCAGAGACCGATTGCACACGCCATGTTTATTGGGGATGGAGAACTGCTGGGGAAGCTTGTGCAGAGCAGGCTGGCAATACAGACTCGTATGATGCATACGCCTGAGCAATTTGTTGCCTTACTGCGCGATCAGGGGCTGATGCGCACGGACATGAGCGTGCATATACAGCAGTATGCTTTCAGTGCTGCTGTCACCGGCTTTTGCCTTGTTGATCCGCTGATTGCTGAAGAAGACCGCGTATCGCTTGAGGAAAGGGTGAATGCTCTGGCTCATGTGATACGCCAATCCTTTGAACCTCCTGAGTTAGTAGCTGATGATGTGATACGTGAAGTAGTGGCACCCAGGATGCTCACGTTTTTTGAACAGATGCTCACAGGCATTTCTCAACATTTACAGATGGCTACGTCTCTCTAAAAGTAGTAGGCTTCGATCCATCTTGGAGGTACATGATGGCAACAGACACAATAATTTCGCATACCAGATCGTCTCTTCCTGGTCCACAGGGCCTACCACTGCTCGGTGCGAAAGCGTCTATGCTCCAGCTTTACCGACAACCCGTCGCGTGCTTACGGCATATGTACACTACCTATGGCGATATCGCTGTTGCAGCAAAGAATGATCCAATGGTGATCTTCGCCTTTGGCCCTCAATACAATTTTCGCCTGCTCTCCAATCCTGATCTTTTCCATGCGAGCAATGATAAGGCATTAAAGAAGGTTCCGCGTGGGACCGCGCTGACCCGCCTGTGGTTAAATAATTTGCAGCGCATGGATGGCGATTACCATAAGCAGCAGCGCCGTTTGATGATGCCATCTTTCCATAAGAAGCAGATTGTGCATTACCACAACGATATGATCGATCAGACGCAACGTATGCTTGATCGATGGCAGGCTAGCACTGGCAGTGAGCTTAATCTGTTAAAGGAGATGCAGCGGCTCACGCAGGCCGTGACCGTCAAGACGTTGTTCGGGATTGATGATGAAGTGAAATTGAAAAGACTTAGCGATCAGATGCAGAATATGATCAAAGTCATGACGCTGGGTATGTTGATGCCGTTCGATTCTCCTGGCTCACCGTATCGCCAGGCTTTGAAGGCCGCGCAAAAGTTTGAGGCGGAAATTCGTGCTATTATCGAACAGAAGCGGGCGCAACCAGAGGCGACCGATGTCATGGCTATGCTGGTCCAGACGCATGATGAGGATGGCGAGAAGCTCAGTGATGATAATCTCATCGGCCATGCATTCGCATTATATGTTGCTGGGCACGAGACGACTGCGAATGCCCTGACCTGGACGAATTTCCTGCTGGAGCAGCATCCCCACTCCCTTGCCGATCTGCTCGATGAACTAGATGCGAAACTGCATGGTGCGCCCCCAACAGTCGAACAATTGAGTCAGTTGCCGCTGCTGGAGGGTGTTGTAAAGGAGGGCCTGCGCCTGTTCCCGCCCGCAATGGCGGGTCTGAGAATCACCACTGAAGCATGTGAACTGGGTGGTTTCGAGCTGGCTGCCAACACCAATATTATATATAGCCAGTTCATCACCCAGCGTATGCCCGAACTCTATGAAGAACCAGATCGCTTCAAGCCTGAGCGCTGGTTGACGCTGGACCGTTCGCCCTATGAATACCTGCCTTTTAGTGCGGGGCATCATATGTGTATCGCAGCGTCGTTCGCAATGCAAGAATTGAAGATCGTGCTGGCGATGATGCTTCAGCGCTATCGCCTGGCGGTGCGGCCCAATGCGAAGATCTCCACGGATCTCAGGATGCACGCGCAATCTGGCATGCCCGTCAGTATCTTCGCCCAGGATCGACAATTTAAGCGCACTCCGGTGCGTGGTCCTGTCCAGACCATGGTAGATATGGTGTAATCCCCAGATTCTCTGAGTGGAATCTTGAGACCCACCTGGTTCAGTAGAGTGGACTGTGCTAATAAAGTTGCGGAGAGTCCACTCCATCTGTAACTCATTGCCCGAATCAAAACGTTATTGTTAATGCAGGACGCATTTTATCTGAGCAGAAGGAATTTGTATGATGTTGATTAGTTGTTCTTTATCACTACTCCACAGGGAATGGGAATACGGCAATGAATATGAGCGTGGACAAAAAACAACGGGCAAGACAGCTTGCTGACCTGCTTCATCAAACGTCAGAGGATCACCATACCACATTCAAAGCAACCGATGGAGTTGATCCCGATTGGTCGATCTGGTATGCGGGCCATTTGCGCGAAAAGGGGATTGAAGCGTTGCTCAATGCAAAGCTGCTGAAAAGCGATTTGATTTATCTCCTTGTGCTGGTCGATAAAAAACAAATGAGTGAGGCTCCTGGATCACGCTGGGAAAATTTCTACGCCGATTTTTTTGTCAATCGCTATTTATTTATATGAACAGTAGATGGCAAAAATATATACGGTCCTCTGAACTATCAATCCAGAGGACCGTATACTCTGCCTGAGCAAAGAAACTATGCCTCCACGCTGATCTGCAAGACGCGCACGCCCCGCATGTCCAGGAAGTTTCGTCCTTTCGTCTGCGCCACGCGGATGAGCACAGTGTCACAGGAGGGGCAGCGCACAATCGTCCCCATAGCGTGCATGTAGACGGACAGCGCACCAATGACATCGGTCGCGCCACAGCCTGCACAGGTGGCCTGGACAAGTGTCATATCAAAAGGGAAGATCTCCTGCAAGGTGCCCCCGGCGGCATTACCATCCAGTTTGTTCTCCATTATGCTTCTCCTGTCGCTCCAAATCGTTCGGTCTTGATACGTCCTGGTTCATAGCCCAGGTCCACGAGACTCGCCGCGGCCGTTTCCACGAACGACGTAGGGCCGCAGATGAATGCCAGAGGGCGTTGATCTAACGGCCAGGCCACCTCACACAGCATCTGGGTATCGATGCGGCGTGAATAGCCCATCCACTCGGGCGGCTGCACACGGGTCAGCGTATGCGCCACCTCCAGCATCGCAGTCTGCCCTTCCAGACGGTCGAGTTCGTCGCGGTAGATCAGGTCCTGGTAGGAGCGCGACGAGTAGAGCAAGCGGGTTGGCACGGTGCTTCCCACGGCGGCGCGGTGGCGCAGCATCGCCATCAAGGGCACAATACCCGATCCCCCGGCGACCAGCAAGAGCGGACCGCCCATGCGCGCCTCCCAGACGAAATAGCCCCCGATGGGACCACGCAGCTCCAGTTTGTCGCCGACGCGCAGTTCATCTGTGAGGTAGGGCGACACTTCCCCGTCATCCAACCGCTCGACGGTCAGCGTTACGTGCGAACCATCTTCGGGGGGCGAGGCAATCGAATAACTGCGCTCGACCTGGTAGCCATCTTCGGCGGTCAGGCGCACATCCACGTGCTGACCGGCTTGATGACCCATCCAGGTAGGGACCGCAAGCCGGATGCTCTTCGTGCGCGTGGTTTCTGCCTGCGTGGACACAACTTCAGCGAGTTGCCAGCTTAGTCGCCCCAATAGCGTTCCTCTTTCCATGGGTCACCATGATTGTTATAGCCAAGCGACTCCCAGAAGCCCGGTTCATCCTCATCGACCAGGCGCAGGCCGCGTACCCACTTGGCACTCTTCCAGAAATAGAGGTGGGGGACTAGCAAACGTAGCGGGCCACCGTGTTCGGGTGCCAGCGGCTCCCCCTCGTAGGTGTCGACCACCCACGCCTTCCCATCCAGCACCTCTTCCAGAGGCAGGTTGGTGGTATAGCCGCCATCACAGAAGGCGATCACGTAGCTGGCGGCGGTGGGGACCTGCCCCAGCAGCGTATCGAGGGAGACGCCTTCCCAGTGCGTGTCCAGTTTTGACCACTTGGTCACGCAGTGGATGTCTTTGGTCACCGCCTCGTGCGGCAGGGCCTTCAATTCATCCCAGCTCCAGCGTTTCGGCTCATCGACTTCCCCTACAATGGTGAAATCCCAGGCCGCGAGAGGCGTATGCGGCGTCGGCCCTGCTGAGAGGACCGGAAAACGGCGCTCAAGGTATTGTCCAGGCGGGATGCGGGCGCTCTGGTCGCTCTGCTGACGGCGACCGCGGAATCCTCGCGAGATAAATCCTTCGCTCATGTGTGCTCACCTTTCGCTATGCTAATGCAGCTTCTCATTGTACCATAGCGAAAGAGAGCGATCAAGCGGCGAACGCATAAAGGAATGTTAATGGTTTGGCCAAACCATTAACATTCCTTTATGCGTTTCACTACATATCCTGAGCGTCCTACCCTTCG